>JAVXWK010000041.1:0-3581 GCA_032230575.1 Pseudonocardiales bacterium
TCACCCCGCCGCCGCTGCTCCCAGGCCCGCTCCAGCCTCGGCAACGCGGCCGCGTCCCGTGCCAGTGCCTCCGGCGACTCCGGGTCCTCGCCGGCCAGCAGCTCGCGCACCAGGAGGGCACGCCGTGGTGCGTGCGGCGCATCGTCGTCCTCGGGTTGGTACGCGCGGGCGGCGAGCGCCTTGAACCGCCTGTTCGCCGGGAAAACCGTCTCCTCCAGTGCCCTGCCCATGAGGAGCTCGGACGTGCGCCGCGCTGACACCGGCCAGATCAGCAGGTCGAGGTTCGCCGCGGCGGTGGTGACGTCGAGTTGTGCGCTCGCGCTGAGGAAGCCGGGCTCGTGCAGGATCGAGCCCTCCGGGTACGGGCAGTCGGCGGTGCCGTGGAGGCTTTCCTGACGCAGCACCACCTTGCGGTGCGTCGGCAGCCGCCGCAGCCCCGACACCAGACACGGCAGGTAGCCGTCGAACGGCTCGGGCCCGCCGGTGCCGAGGGCATCGTTGAGAGCGACGCCGCCCGCCGCTCCCCTGCCCAGGTAGAGGCAGACGGCGACGTAGTCCGCCTTCGCCTCGGGCTTCAGCATCGGCCACGCCGACAGCGCGACGTTCACCGCGGCCAGCGCCTCCGTGTAGTCCGACCCGGCGCTCAGGCTGAGGCGCGTCTGCTCAGCCGGCGTACTGGCCCGATCGGCGAGCTCGATCGACGCCGCCGAACGCACCGGCCTGACCGGCTCGGGCTCGAGGTCGATCAGGGCCTCGGCCGCGCCGACGTGCTCCCCTGCCGGTGGCACGGGTGCGGCCGACGGCTCCGGCTCAGGTTGGGGGACGGGCGCGAGCACAGGTTCGGGACGTGGCGTGGCGACCGGCGATTCGGGCCGCGGGCCCGACACGGTGGCGATGGGCATCGCGGTCACCGGGACCGGCGGTGTGGGCACGGCGCCGGACGTGGGCGAGGCAGCGAGTTCCGGTCCGGTGCCGTCGGCACCGTCGACCGAGGCCGAGGACATCGGTGCCGCAGCCGGTTCCAGGCCGGGTACCGCCGGGCCGAGCGCCTCTCGGCGCGGAACCGTCGCCGCTGCGGGCCTGAGCCGGTCACCGCCGTTCCGGTCGGACGCCGCGGGCGTGCCCGACCCGTGGGAACGCTCACCGGCAAGGTCACCGAACGAGGCCGAAGGCATCGGCGCCAGCCTGGTGGAGACCTCGACCGGCGCGGCGGCGACCGGTGGAGGAACCGCCGGATCGACGGACACAGGGGTGAACCGGACGGTGGTCTCGCTGGCGGTGGGTGCCGGTGCCCGCATCGGCGCGCGCCGGGGGGCCACGTGGTTCGGTGATGGCGCCGAGGAACGGAACCGTGCACCCGAGGCGAGCAGCGGGGTGTGGGCGTACCAGGACGACGGAGCGCCGGACGAGTCGAGAACCCGCACGTGGGTCTGCTCCGCGTGCGTGTCCAGCCGGACGCCCAGTGCCCGCAGATGCGCCTCGAACCCGTCCAGCGCGTACTGCCAGGACGAGCCCAGCACGTGGAGGTCGACGGTGCGGCAGCGCACCTGGCCCAGGCTCTCCAGCAGGTCGCAGATCGCGAAGATCTCGGGCTCGGTGACGTCGCGGTGCTCGTCACCGACGACGAGGGTCCAGCGTCGAGGGTCGAACGCTGCCGTGACGCGCGTCCGGTCGGTGTCGCGGCGCACGTGCAGCCCGCCGGGGAGAACCTCGGCGATCAGGCCGGCCGAAGCCGCTTCCGACGGTGGCATCGGGCGGTAGTGCCGGGGTCCCGCCTGCTGCCAGCCTGCCGGTGGCGGCACGATGTCGCACACCTCCGGCTGCGCGCCGTACGGGCTGTGGCGCAGGATCGTCGCCAGCGGTTCGAGCAGCTCGTCGCCGTTCTCCGCGCGCACGAGGGTGCGGAGTGATCCCTTCGCCGTCACCACCTGCGTGCCGGTGGTGACGGCGATGTCGCGGTTCAGCGCGACGGCGAGCTCTCGGGCCCAGTTCGCCGTGGTGACCGGTGCGAGCAAGGGCACGACGAGCAACTCACCCCACACCGGTTCCGGCAGCCGGTCGATGATCTGCGCGACTGCCCTGGGGCTGAACTCCGCGCCGGGTTCCCCCACGACCAGCTTCGGGATCCGCAGGTTGAGCGGAACCTGGAACTGCGGCGCGTGCAGGTCCAGCGGCGCGCTGCCCGCGAGCCGCACGGCCAGACCAGCCGGTACCGGTTCGGTGACCAGACCCGCGCCCATCAGCGGCACATCCGGCAACTGGTACTCCCAGGCGGGCATCGGGAAGCGACAGCTCAGCGCCTTCCCGCTGCTGCCGGGGCTGAAGCAGCGCCAGCCCGCACCGCCCTCCGCCCGGTCGACGTAGAGCCCGATGCCCCGGCCCGCGATGAGCGAACCGTGTGGCGCCACGATCTCCATGCCGAACTCGACCGACAGGCCGTGCAGCCACGACACGTACCTCCCGCTGGGGTTGCCCAGGTTCGACACCGCCAGCCAGACGCTGCGCAGCGGTACCTCGCCGCGCCTGGACCGCAATGTGGCCACACAACCCTGTAGCGCGAAAAGCAGTCCTTCGTGCCGGTGCGCTCCGGCCGACGCGAGCACGAGCGCGTTGCCGGGCATGCGCGGGATCTCGGCCAGTGCGACCGCGTCGGTCGCCTTCTCGTCACGCCGCCGGATCAGAACGTGTGGACCACACTGTTCCGCGACCAGGTCGCCTCCGGCGGACAGGGGCGGAGTCCTCGCCCCGATCGTGGGTGCTGCCAAGGTGCGCCCTCCTGTTCCTGCTCTCCCCCAGCAGTGCATTCGATATCAACCGGTGAGCCCGCGAGCAGGTCCGTCCGGCGAAGACGGAATAGCCAGGGGGATATCCCTCACCTGGTCATCCAGAAGAACGAGGAACAAATCCGGCAACCGCAGGACAACAGCGGCAACCCGGTGAGCGCCCGCCTACCGTCGCTGCGATGACCGGCCCGCTCACGCGCGCCTTTCTGTCCTTTGTGGAGCGGAGGCCCACCATGTTGTTGCCACGGACCGTGCTGGCCGCGGCGATGGTCGCCGTGTGCGGACTGACCGCCGGGTGCTTCACCGGTACCGCTGCCGGAGGTGGAACGCGGCTGCGCGTGGCTCTGCCGGTCTCCCCAACGCAGTCGATGTCGCCGAGGGGCGACGACGGAGTGCTGCTGACCAGACTCGGCATCGCCGAGACGCTCGTCCAGCTCGACGCCGAGGGCGAGCCGAAGCCGTTCCTCGCGGAGCGCTGGACCCGCCCGTCTCCCACCACATGGTCGTTCCACGTGCGCCGCGGTGTGCGGTTCCACGACGGCACCACGCTCACCGCCGCGCACGCCGCCGACGCGCTCAACCGCGCCGCGGCCGCGAGCCCGGTACCCATGGCGCTCAAGGACATCGGGCTGACCGCCGAAGCAGTGGACGAGCTCGACCTCGAGGTGAGCACGTCGGTACCGGATCTCGCTCTGCCGCAACGGCTTTCGTCAGCGAGCCTGGTCGTGCTCGCGCCCATCGCCTACCAAGGCGACAGGGTGAGTCCAGTGAGGGCGGGCACCGGGCCGTTCGTGCTGC
>JAVXWK010000042.1:0-2635 GCA_032230575.1 Pseudonocardiales bacterium
CACACCGGGCACCTGGAACATGAACAGGTAGAAGAACCGTTGCTGCTGCGCGGGATCGTCGAAGATCGTGCGCAACGCGGCCGGCGGCGGCACGGACATCGTGATCACCCGGCGCACCCGCTCGGGCCACCCGGCCGCGAGCCGTCCCGCCACTCCCGCACCGATGTCGTGACCGATGACGTCCAGCGGTTCGGGTGACAGCGCCTCGTTGACAGCGGCGGCATCCGCGGCCAGCGTCAGCCCGTCCCCGAACCGCAGATCGTCGTACGTCGACGGGTGATGCCCGCGCAGGAACGGCACGACCACCCTCCGCCCCGCCTCGACGAGCCGTTCTGCGAGCGGCCCGAACGACAGCGGGTGGTCCGGAAAGCCGTGCCAGCACACGACGATCGGCCCCTCGCCCGCGGCCAGCGCCGGGAAGTCCAGCCGCTGGGTAGGGATGACGATCTCTTCGAACATCAGAAGTCCACCCGCATCACGAACCGCCGCTTGGTGGGATGCGTGACCTGCACGAACCCCGCGTCCTCGAACACCTGCCGCGCCCCGACGTGCATCTCGCCCCAGGTCACGTTCTGCCCCGGCGCCGCGATCATCGGATAGGCCTCGACCGCCCGCGCCCCGTTCTTCCGCGCGTGTTCAACGGTCGCCGCCGCGAGCTCGTACGTGAGCCCCTGCTTCCGGAACCCTTTGCGCACTACAAAACACGTCACGGCCCACACGCCGTCGTCGTCCTTGTCCTCGTCACGCCCCTTCCACGGAATGGGCATGCTGAGCAACTTCGCGTAGTCGCACCTCGGCTCGACCGCCACCCACCCGGCAGGCCGATCGTCCACATAGGCCACCAGCCCACTACCGCGCGCCGACTGCTCTTCGTGCGCGGCAACACGGTCATCGAACGTCGAGTCGCGCCAGATCCAGCCCTTGACCTTGTACCGCTGGCAGTGGCACTTGCCAGGCTCGGACCCGTCGAAGATCGCCTCGACGTCCTCCCACGGCACCTCGTCCGACGACACGATCCGGATCACGAGGCCAAGCCTAGAGCGATTGGGTCAGGTTCACGGGGTTTCCGTCAGGATCGAACACGTGCGCGACGCGCTGACCCCACGGCATGTCGTTGGACGGCCCCTGTACCCGGCCGCCCGCGGGCTCGACGAGCGGCAGCAACGCGTCGACGTCGGCCACGTCGATGCTGAGCACCATCCGCGGCGGCACGGACACGTCCGCCTTCTCCTCGGCGACGAGCCCGAGCTCGGCGTCGCCGATCTTCAGCGTCTTGTAGAACACCGGCCCGTCCTCCGGGTGCCGGGCCACCTCGGTCGCGCCGAGAACCTGCTCGTAGAACGCCTGCACGGACGCCAGGTCCGGGGTGATGATGATGGGCTGGATCGCCATGGAACCTCCTCAGTCCACCGATGTACGGGCCGGAGCGCCGGAACTCATCGGTGAGCCGAACAGCGGCAGCAGTCCGGGAACGTCGAGGAACGTCGTCGTCCCCGTCACCAGCCCACCCCGCACGTCCAGGAACACCAGCCCGAACGGCCGATCCATCCCCGGCCGCATCTGCCAGTACGCCGGCGAGGCGTTGGCCCGCACCGGCACCAGCCAGGCCCCCTTGCACGCCGCCCCGGGATCACTCCACGCAGCAGCCACGGCAGGACGCCCGCGCAGCCACCAGCTGAACGGCGGCATCGAGATCGTGGCGTCCTCGTGCAGCAACGCCACCAGCGTCCGCACGTCGTGCCGCTCGAAAGCCTCGCAGTACCGGCTGAGCAACGCCTTCTGCACCGGATCAGCGGCGTTCAACGGCTCGCCGGGGTCCACAGCCGACAACGTGGCACGAGCCCGTTGCAGCGCGGAGTTCGCCGAAGCCACCGAGATCGACAGCAGCGAAGCGACCTCGGAAGCCTGCCACGCCAGCACATCCCGCAGGATCAGCACCGCGCGCTGCCGAGCAGGCAGGTGCTGGAGAGCCGCCACGAACGCCAGCCGCACGGTCTCCCGCCGAATCGCCCGGTCCTCGGGCAACACGAGGGCATCCGGCACGGGCTGCACGAACACCCGTTCGTGCAACGGAGAACCGATCTCCCCGCCGGAGGGCCCCAGATCCACCGCCAACGCCCGGCGCTGCGAAGACCGCAGCATGTCGATGCAGATGTTCGTCGCGATCCGGTACAGCCAGGTCCGCAGCGATCCGCGCGACGAGTCGAAGCTGGAGTACGCCTTCCACGCGCGCACGAGCGTCTCCTGCACGGCGTCCTCGGCCTCGAAACCGGACCCGAGCATGCGGTAGCAGTAGCCGGTCAGCTCGATCCGGAACGGCTCCAGCGTCTCGATCACAACAGGACCCTACGCGGACCGATGAGTTTTCGCGGGACGGCTCGTATGAACGGGCATGACCGAAGAAATCTGGGCCGCGATCCGCGCGGAACGCCTTGACCAGGCCGAACTGCTGGACGGCCTCAGCGACGAGCAGTGGAACGCCCCGAGCCTGTGCGAAGGCTGGCGCGTCAGGGAAGTCATCGCGCACACGACGCTGCCGTTCCACAGCTCTCGTACCAGAGTGCTCAAGGAGATGCTGAAGTCCGCGGGCCGGTTCAACCACGCCTCTGACCGCATGGCCAAGGAAGACGCGCGG
>JAVXWK010000060.1:0-3012 GCA_032230575.1 Pseudonocardiales bacterium
AACGGTCGCGGCAGCTTGTCCAGCAAGCCCAGCACCCAGTTCACCGAGACACCTTCTTCTGGGGAACTTCCAACGCGTACCCCACTCCGTGCACGGTCCGGATCAGGTCGGACCCGAGCTTGCGACGAAGAGCCTTCACGTGACTGTCGACCGTCCGCGACGAAGCCCCCTCGTGCCACCCGCACGCCTCCGCCAGCAACCGCTCCCTGGCCTGCACGGCGGAAGGCCGCTCAGCCAGGAACACCAGCAGGTCGTACTCGGTGGGCGTCAGATGAGCCTCGACCCCCGACCGCGACACCCGCCGAGCCGCCAGATCGATCACCAGATCCCCGAGCTCCAGCGACCGGGAGGCCACCGCCCGCGACACCCGCCGCAGCAGCACGTGCACCCGAGCCGCCAGCTCACGCATCGAGAACGGCTTCGTCAGGTAGTCGTCCGCCCCCACGGCGAGCCCGACCAGCAGATCGGTCTCGTCCCCCCGCGCGGTCAGCATCAGCACCGGCACCGAACGCGACGCCTGGATCCGCCGGCACACCTCGAGCCCGTCGAACCCCGGCAACATCACGTCCAGAACGACCAGGTCAGGCACGAACGACCCGGCCATGGCCACTCCGGAAGGCCCGTCATGAGCCACCGACACCACGAACCCCTCGGCCCGCAGCCGCGCGGCCACGGACTCGGCGATCGTGATGTCGTCCTCCACGACGAGAACCCGGCGCTGACCTGTCATGACGGCGACTTTATGGGCATGTCGTGGAGGACGCCGGGACAAGTTGTGAAGATCGTGTGCAGAGATCCATCAGTTACCGCTCGGTTACCGAAACCGGGAACGCGTGCACTGTTAACAAAGCGAACCATTTCATTAGGCTCCGAACATGGACGGGCTCACCTCGCAGCTCCTCGACGCCGCCCCGCTGCTGCTCGGCAACAGCCACTCCCTCAAGACCAGCCTGGGCAGGCTCGGCGGCCGCACTGTCGGCGTTGTAGAGGAGTCCGGCCCGCTCGACGCCGCCACGGCCGAGCAGGGCGCGCGGTTCGTGCGCATGTGCGACGCGTTCGGCATCCCGCTCATCGCCATCGCCGGCTCACCGCAACCAGGCGGGGAGGTGCACGGCGGTGCGCTGCTGCACGCGTTCGCGGAGAGCGTCGTCCCGAGGATCACCCTGGTCACGGGCCCCGCGCACGTCACGATGATCGCCGAGACGGTCTGCTCCTCCTTCATCGACCCGCGCGACGCCCGCCGCGCCCTCGTGGAAGCGTTCTGTAAGTTCGGCCCATGAACGTCCTCGAAGCGGTCCTGGAAAGGATCACCTATGCCAACGAGGACAACGGTTACACCGTCGCGAAGGTCGACACCGGCCGCGGCGACCTGGTCACGGTGGTCGGCGCGCTGCTCGGCGCCCAGCCCGGCGAGTCGATCCGGATGCGCGGCCACTGGGGCTCACATCCGCAGTACGGCAAGCAGTTCCACGTCGACGACTACACGACGATCCTGCCCGCGACGATCCAGGGCATCCGCCGCTACCTCGGCTCCGGTCTGATCAAGGGCATCGGCCCGGTGCTCGCGGACAAGATCGTCACGCACTTCGGCGTCAACGCGCTGGACGTCATCGAGCACGAGCCGGAGCGCCTCATCGAGGTCCCGAAGCTCGGTCCCAAGCGCACCAAGGCCATCGCGGAGGCGTGGGAAGAGCAGAAGGCCATCAAGGAAGTCATGATCTTCCTGCAGGGCGTCGGCGTCTCGACAAGCCTCGCCGTCCGGATCTACAAGCAGTACACGGACAAGGCCATCGAGGTCGTCAAGGAAGAGCCGTACCGCCTGGCCAACGACGTCTGGGGCATCGGCTTCAAGACCGCCGACGTCATCGCGAAGGCCGTCGGCATCCCGCACGACAGCCCGCAACGAGTCAAGGCGGGCCTGCAGTTCACGTTGTCGGAGGCCTCCACCGACGGCAACTGCTACCTGCCGGAACAGTCGCTCATCGCGGACGCCATCAAGATCCTCCAGGTCGACGCCGGCCTGGTCATCGACTGCCTCGCCGAGCTCGTCGAGGAAGAGGGCGTGGTCCGCGAGGAGTTCCCGGACGACGAGGTCGCCGTCTACCTGATCCCGTTCCACCGCGCGGAAATCTCGATGGCCGCGCAGCTCAAGCGCCTGCTCCACAGCGATGCGGACCGCCTGCCCGGCTTCGTGAACGTCAACTGGGACAAGGCTTTCGCCTGGCTCGGCACGGAACTCGAACAGCACCAGGCAGAAGCGGTGAAACTCGCGCTGACCGAGAAGGTCGCGGTGCTCACGGGCGGGCCGGGCTGCGGCAAGAGCTTCACCGTCCGCTCGATCGTCCGACTGGCTCAGGCCAAGAACGCGAAGATCGTCCTCGCCGCGCCCACCGGACGGGCCGCCAAGCGCCTCGCCGAGCTGACCGGCCACGAGGCCCGCACGGTCCACCGGCTTCTCGAACTCAAGCCGGGCGGCGACGCGGCGTACGACCGCGACCATCCGCTCGACGCCGACCTCGTGGTGGTCGACGAGGCCTCGATGCTGGACCTGTTGCTGGCCAACAAACTCGTGAAAGCTGTCCCGCCCGGCGCCCACCTCCTGCTCGTCGGCGACGTCGACCAGCTGCCGTCCGTCGGGGCGGGCGAGGTGCTCAGAGACGTGCTGGCCCAAGGAAGCCCGATCCCGAACGTCCGGTTGACGCACATCTTCCGCCAGGCCCAGGAGTCCGGCGTCGTCACGAACGCCCACCGCATCAACAGCGGCGACTACCCGTTGGTGCAAGGACTTCCGGACTTCTTCCTCTTCAGCGCCGACGAGGCCGAGGAAGCCGCGACGATGACCGTCGACGTCGTGGCGAACCGCATCCCGCGCAAGTTCGGGCTCGACCCGCGCAAGGACATCCAGGTCCTCGCCCCGATGCACCGCGGCCCGGCAGGCGCGGGAGCTCTCAACCTGGTCCTGCAGGAGGCCCTGACGCCGTCACGTGACAACCTGCCCGAGAAACGCTTCGG
>JAVXWK010000692.1:0-7444 GCA_032230575.1 Pseudonocardiales bacterium
CAACGAGGGCAATCAGATCTGCAAGACCGCGGAAACGCAGGCCGACGTGCCCGCGGGCTCCGGTTACCTGGCGCTCGACGAGGACGGCACGCGCTGCTCAGCCGACTACTACCTCAGGCTGACCAACGACGGCGGCCGCATGCTCAAGGGCCAGATCCCGCTCACCGCGACCCGTCCAACGCCACCGGTGCTCGGCGGACCTCCCGCACCCGACGTCGACCTGGCCGCGGGCAAGCCCACGCAGCAGAGCTCGCAGACCCAGCACTACGGCAGCGGCTACGTCGTGGACAACGACCCGCGCTCGTACTGGGAGAGTGCCAACAACGCGTTCCCGCAATGGGTTCAGGTGGATGTCGGCGCTCCAGCGTCTCCACGGCGTGCGGTGCTGACGCTGCCTCCCGACCCCGCTTGGGGCCGGCGCACCCAAACCATCACGGTGGAAGGCAGTACCGACGGCCAGTCGTTCAGCGTGCTGCGACCGGCCGCCGGGTACGAGTTCGACCCGGCGACCGGCAACTCGGTCACGCTGTCGTTGCCCGGCAACGAGGTCCGCTACGTCAGACTCGCGTTCACCAGCAACACGGGCTGGCCGGCGGGCCAGCTGTCCGGTCTCAGGCTGTATTCATGAGATGAATCGGCACGACGTTGTCCCCGGACACCACGAACCGGACGCGCCCGATCGCCTGGCCGCCGGTGCCGATCTGCAACCGCATGTCGGAGTGGTTGTTCTCACGACTTGTGAAAGCGGCTTCCGGCAACGGGATCACGGCGGTCTTCCACGTCTCGGTGCCCGTGTTCGTCACGAACACCGAGTCGCGGTAGGCGTTGTTGCCGACGTTGCCGAACGAGTCGTACTGGATGTTCCAGGTGCCGGTGCCGCGGTCGAAGTAGTCGACGTGCGCGGTGGCCTGGTAGCGGCCTCCGGGGACAACGCTGTCGTCGATGTCGAAGTACATGAACGGAGACGCGGAACCTGTTGTGGTCCGGGCGGATCGTCCGCCGGCCGTCACCGGGGTGGTGCGGCCGTCGTCGCCGTCCTTCACCCACGCGCCGCGCGGTGTGTCGGGGTTGCCGAGGTCGGCCCCGACCACCGCGTCCGCCGACTGCCCGATGCCGACGGCGAACAGGTGCATCGCCGGGTTGTTCGGCACCTGGCCCGGCGCGATGTCCGGCAGGATCACGTACTTCACCGTCTTGGCCGGGTCGAGCGGCGCCCACGCCAGGTAGACGTGCACGCGCTGGTCCTGGCGCGTGCTGTTCGGGCCGACGTTGATGTACGGGGTGGCGGCGGCGATCGACGTGCCGGGCAGGGCGCTGTTCGACCACCAGTCCGCGAACGACAGCGCGTAGCTCTGCGTGCTGCCGTCGGTGTAGACGATCGTGCCGGGGGCCGAGGTGCTGCCGAACGCGCTCGAGCCGAGGAAGCCCAGCAACCGGCCCGAGCCGCTGACCGGCAGCACCTGACCGCCCGCGACCACGTTGTCGGGGACGTTCGGCTGCGGCCAGGTGAAGGGAATGCCGCCGACGTTCACCGACCCTGGGTTGAGGCCTGCCGCTGCCAGTGCCTGCGCGGAGTAGTTCAGGCCGCTGCCGTCGAACGCGCCGCTGACCGGCTGGTTGTCGTTGCTGATGCCCGTGTTGTTGAAGGCGGCCGCCACCGAGCCGTACGGGACCTTGACCGTGCCGTCCGAGCTGAACGTGCCCAGGCTGGAGGTCGCACCGAACGAGATCGGGTAGCTGCCGGGAGTCGACGCCCCGGACACCGTCCACCTCACCGTCACCGACGAACCGGGCGCGACCCGGTCGAAGCTGGTCGGGGTCGTGGGCGTGGCGGTCCAGCCACTGGGTGCGGTGATCGTGACCGAGAGTCCGCGCACGTCTTCCGTGCTGCCGTTGGTGAACGTGGCACTGGCGGTGTCGGACGTTCCCGCGGCCAAGATCGACGGCACTGTGCTGGTCAGCGTGCCGGTCACGAGGATCGGTGCCGAACCGGACACTCCGTTCACGGTCGCCGTGATCGTCGCGGCACCGTCCTTGATCGCGCGCACCACACCGTTCGCGTCGACCGAGGCCACGCCGGGGTTGCTGCTCTGGTAACCGACCTGCGCGCGACTGATGTCCACAAAGGTCTGATCGTCGTTGACCGCTTCGACCACGCCGTCCGCTGTGACGTTGGTGTCCGTGGCCACCCAGCGGTTCTTGCTCTTCAGGTCGAACGTCTGGCCAGGCCGGTACACGACGTTCTCAGGCTGAACGGTCACGTGCTTCACGCGAGGCGTCGAGGTACCGCTCACCCGCACGTCCTTGCGCGCCACGATCGTCGCCGCATCCGTGCCCACGCGGAACTGGTACGTGCCCGCCGGAACAGCCTCGCGCTTGTTCGCCGTGTCCCACAACGCGAGGTCGCGGACCTTCACCGGAATCACGACCCGCTGGGTCTGGCCCGGATTGAGCAACCGCGTCTTCTGGAAGCCGGCGAGCTTCTGCGACGGCACATCGCCCTTGCCGGCACCAGGTGCGGCCACGTAGAGCTGGGCAACCGTGGTTCCGGCACGCTGACCGGTGTTCGTGACGTCCAGGCTGACGTTGACGGTGTCCGCGGGTGTCGCCGAAGTGCGGTCCGCGACCACGTTGGAGAACCGGTACGTGCTGTAGCTGGAGCCGTAGCCGAACGGGAACGCCGGCGTGCCGGTGAAGTACTGGTAGGTGCGGCCGAGCCCGCCCGTGCCGGCCGCGTTGAGCCGGTAGTTCTGCATCGGCGGGAGCTGCGAGTCGTCGCGGTACCAGGTGAAGCTGAGGTGCCCGTCGGGGTTCTGCCTGCCGAACAGCACGTTCGCGAGCGCGGTGCCCTGGCTCTGCCCGTTGTAGCCGCTGAACAGGATCGCCGGGACCTTGGACTGGTCGAACGTCACCGGTCCCATGGCCTGCACCGCGAGCACGGTTCGCGGGTTGCCCAGCGCGCTGACCTGGTCGATCAACGACGTGTAGTTGCCCGGCATGGCGATGTTCGGCCTGTCCTTGCCCTCACGAGCGGTGTCCATGTCCGTACCAGCGAAGATCACCACCAGGTCGGCGGCACGGACCGCGTTCTTGGTCGCGTCGCTCAAGACCGCCGGACCCGTTGCCGTGGTGGAGGTTCCGGCAGCGTCGAACACCACCGACGCGTTCGGGAGCGCGGCCTGAATCCCCTCCACGGCGTTGACCGTGTGGGTCGGCAGGCCGCTGTAGCCGCCGAGCGTCACCTTGTTCGCGAGGTTGCCGAGCACGACGACCTTCGACGTGCGGGCCGGATCCGCGGGCAGCACGTTCTGGTTCTTCAGCAGCACCAGCGAGTTGTCGGCGACCTTCGTGGCGAGCGCCTGGTTGGCCTGGCTCTCGATCACGGACTTCGTGATCTTCGTGTACGAGACCTGGTCCGCCGGGTCGAACTCGCCGGTGGCCATGCGCATCGTGAACACCCGCACCAGCGACGCGTCCAGCACGCCCTCGGACAGGATGCCCGCGTCGATCGCGGCCTGGACGTTGGTCAGCGTCGCGTTCGCACCCTCGCAGTTCAGCTGAGTTCCCGCTCGCAGCCCGAACGCCAGTGCTCCCGCGGCCGCGGGGATCTTGCGTCCGGTCGAGTTGTTCGTCCACACGACCTGCGCGCCCTCGATCGACGAACGCCAGCCCGGCGCCGCCCACAGGTGCCCGGTCGGCGGCGGCTGCCACACCGTCGCGATCGCGTCGCAGTCCGACACCGAGTAGCCGCTGAACCCGTAGGTGCGCTGCGCCAGCTGGTTCACCAGGTAGCCGTGCACCGCGCCGGGCGTGCCGTTGATCGAGTTGTACGACGTCATCAGGCCGCTCGCGTGGTCGCGCTCGATGATGCCCTGGAACTGCTTGAGGTAGTACTGCCGCAGGTCGGCCTCGGTCGCGGCGGAGTTGCCGGAGAGCCGGTCGTCCTCGACGTTGTTGAGCGCGTAGTGCTTCAGCGTCGCGGCGACCTTCAGGTACGGCGTCGCCGGCGTGCCGTCGACCGTGTTGCCCTGATAGCCGTTGATGAACGCACCGGCCATCCTCGTGACCAGGTGCGGATCCTCGCCGAAGCCCTCGTCGGTGCGGCCCCAGCGCGGGTCGCGGTCGAGGTTCACGGTCGGCGCCCAGTAGGTCAGGTCGCCGTACTCGTTGACGTCAGGGCCGATGTTGTTCTGGCCGTTGCCGAACAACGACTTGTCGAGGAATCCTCTTGCCTCGTCGGAGATCGCGGACGTCTCGGCGTGGACCAGGCTCGGATCCCACGACATCGAGGCGGCGAAGTTCACCGGGAAGCTCGTCGCGTGCACGTTGTCGACCGAGCCCTGGCCACCACCGCCCGCGTCGCCGCCGAGCCGGTTGATGCCGTGCTGGCCCTCGCTCCAGTACGTGTACTGCTGCACGCCGAGCCGCGGGATGGCCGGAGCGTTGTTGGTGTGCAGCTGCCGGACCTTCTCCGGCAACGTCATGCGCGACACCAGGTCCGCCGCGCGTTCGGCGAACGTGTAGCGGGTGTCGCGGTAGATCGGTGTCGCGGCCGCGGCCACTGCTGGAGCCGCCACAACACCTGTCGCGCCGGTCAGCAGGGCTGCGGCGAGCGCGAGGAAGCGAACGGAATGCTTGCGGGACATGAGGAACCTCCGCCAGGACCGAAGGTGCACACCGGCAGCCTCACCGTTCCGCTGACTCCAGACAGAAGTCAAGAAATTGCGCGAGTTCCGGTACAAACTTTCGCTCAAAGTCGGAAGAACGCCGTTGCTAAAGTTGGCCCGTGCCCGATGCCCCAGCGAACATGCGCCGCCTCGGCCGCCTGCGCGTGCTGCAGGCGTTGACCGAGGTCGGCGAGGTCTCCCGCGGCGACCTGTTGCGGCACACGGGCTTGTCCCGGGCCACGATCAGCTCGCTGGTCGCCGACCTGATCCGCGAGGGCGTCGTGCGTGAGCAGAGCGCGGCGTCGTCCCGCCTCGGCCGCCCGCCGCTGGTCGTGTCGCTCGTCCCGGAGGCGGGTTACGCGTTCGGGCTCGACATCGGCCACGACCACGCGCGGCTGATTCTCAGCGATCTCACCGGAACGCCGGTGTGGGACGACAGCGTCGAGCTGGACGTCGACAGCTCGGCCGACGACACCGTGTCGGCGGCCGCCGAGCTGGTCGAGGCCGCGCTCGATGAGGTCGACCGCTCCCGCGTGCTCGGCCTCGGCGTGGGCATCGCGTGCCCGGTCGACCGGCGCACCGGCGTGCTGCGCGCCGAGGGGATCATGCCGTCCTGGGTCGGCGCCAAGCCGGCGGCGATGCTGACCGAGCGCACCGGGCTGCGCACACTGGCCGTCAACGACGCCAACGCGTGCGTGGTGGCGGAGCGGCGGTACGGCGTCGCGCGGCAGTGCGACGACGTCGTCTACCTGCGGCTGTCAGCGGGAATCGGCGCCGGGGTGGTGTGCGACGGGCGGATGCTGCTCGGGCACGACGGCCTGGTCGGCGAACTCGGGCACGTCTCGGTCGACCCGAACGGCGAGGTGTGCCGGTGCGGCAACCGCGGTTGCCTGGAGACGATCGCGAGCCCGACGGCGATCGCCCGGTTGTTGTCCCGGAGTTGGGGCCGGGAAATCACGAACGCAGAGCTGATGTCGTTGCTGCTGGCCGGTGATCGCGGTGCGGTGCGAGCGGTCGAGGACGCGGGCGAGGCAGTGGGCCGGACGTTGGCGATGACGGTCATGGCGCTGAACCCGAAACTCGTTGTGGTGGGCGGAGAACTGGCCGCCGCGGGGGACGTGCTGTTCGATCCGATCCGCCGGGCGTTGCGGCGCAACTCGGTCAGCGATCTGCACGGAGACCTGCAGATCATGGCCAGCGCGCTCGGCGACGGCGCGAGTGCCCGGGGCGCGGCGGCGCTTGTCTTGTCCGAGACACCGCAGTTGCTGACTATTGACAAGGTTTGATCAAAAACCGATAGTTCAAGCCCATGCGCTGTGCAACTGTGTTATCACGGAGCGTGGTGGCGGTTCTTCTGGTGCTCGGTGTCCCGGCGCCACCGGCTCAGGCGGTTTCCCTTGTCGCGGACCCGGTTCCGCTCGTCGACCCGATGATCGGCACGGGCAACGGCGGCGAGACGGTCGGCCAGATCAACAACTTCCCCGGCCCCGCCGTGCCGTTCGGCATGCTGCAGTGGAGCCCGGACACACCCGGCGCGTACGCGGGTTATTCGTACGACAGCACCAAGATTCGCGGGTTCAGCCTCACGCACGCTTCCGTCGGCTGCACCCAGTACGGCGATGTGCCGATCCTGCCCGTCGTCGGCGAGGTCGGCGCTGCGCCCTGGAACCGGACCGAGACCTTCTCGCACAGCACCGAGATCGCCAAGGCCGGCGAGTACGCGGTGACGCTGGCCGACTCGAACATCCGCGTCGACATGGCGTCCGCGACCCGCACCGGCCTGTCCGCCTACACCTTCCCCGCGACCGACCAGGCGCGTGTGCTGATCAAGGCGGGCGCGAGCCTCAACGGCAACAAGGCCGCTTCGGTGCGGACGGTCGGCGATCGCGAGGTGGTCGGATCAGCGGTGACCGGTGACTTCTGCGGCAAGAAGCACAACTACACGATCTACTACTCGCTGACGTTCGACCGTCCATTCACGACGGTCGGCAGCTGGGACGGCACCGCGGTCAGCCCGCCGGGAAGCTCGTTCGACGTGTCAGGACCTCGTTCCGGCGGCTACCTGACGTTCGACACCCGCGCTGATCAGACCGTTCGCGCGAAGGTCGCCATCTCGTACGTCGGCATCGAGGGCGCTCAGAAGAACATGCGTGCCGAGATCCCCGGCTGGGATCTCGCGCCGATCAAAGCCGATGCGCGCAAGCAGTGGCACGACAACCTGTCCCGCATCGAGATCGGTGGCGGTACAGCCGAGCAGCAGCGGACGTTCTACACCGCGCTCTACCACTCGCTGCTGTACCCGACGACGTTCAGCGACGTCGACGGCCGGTACACCGGGTTCGACTCGAAGATCTACTCGGTGAGCGGCCGGCAGCGCGTCCAGTACGCGAACTTCTCACTGTGGGACACGTATCGGTGCCTCGCCGCGCTGCAAGCGTTGCTGCGGCCGGACATCGCCAGTGACCTCGCGCAGTCGCTGGTGAACGACGCCGTGCACTTCGGATGGCTGCCGAAGTGGCCGGTCATGAACTCGGAGTCCGGGGTGATGAGCGGCGACAACGCCACGCCGTTCCTGGCCTCGCTGTACGCGTTCGGCGCACGGAGCTTCGACACCGCGACCGCCCTGCAGTACATGGTGAAGGGTGCGACGACTCCGGCGCCGCCCGGATTCCCCTACCAGCAGCGGCAAGGCGTGGTCGACTACCAGAAGTTCGGGTATGTGCCCAATGATCGTTCCGAGCAGGGGCACGTGCGCCTCGGCGGGTCTCAGACGTTGG
>JAVXWK010000132.1:0-12232 GCA_032230575.1 Pseudonocardiales bacterium
TCAGCACCGGACGGGACGTCAGCCATTCGACGTGCTCGTCGGTCAGCCGGTCCTGGTCGCTGCGCAGCCCGCCGTTGAGCAGCCAGCTGCGCGCGAACGACCGCGGCCCCGCGCTGTCCGGCACCTGCTCGTCGCCGAACCGGTGCATGCCGAGCAGCAGCACCTCGTGGTTGCCGATCAACGAGTTGACCGAACCTCCGGCCTCGGTCGCCTCCTCGCCCAGCCGCATGACCAGATCGATCACGCCGACACCGTCCGGGCCGCGGTCGACGAAGTCGCCGAGGAACCACAGCTCGGCCTCACCGCCCGCCCAGTGCCCTTCCTCGTCGCACAGTTCGGCGACGTGCAGGGCTCTGGTCAGTTCGGCGAGGTGCCCGTGTACGTCACCAACAACGTGCATCGGGCGTCGATCCGTGTCCACGTCCGCGACGATAGGTGATTTGTCCTCGTCCGTCAGTGGCCAGCCCAGTCACCGAACGGGTCCTGAGAGTGACCGACGAGCTCGGCGATCGACTTGAGCACGCGCGTCGGCCGGTACGGGTACATCTCGGCGTGCTCCGCGGTGAAGATCCCGGACAGCACGAGGATGGTCGACAGGCCTGCTTCCAGGCCCGAGCGCACGTCGGTGTCCATCCGGTCACCGATCATCAGCGCGTTCTCGGAGTGCGAGCCCAGCGCGCGCAGGGCCGACCGCATCATCAACGGGTTCGGCTTGCCGACGTAATAGGGCTCACGGCCGGTGGCGCGCTCGATCAACGCCGCCACGGCGCCGGTCGCGGGCAGCGAACCCTCGCGGGACGGGCCGGTCGCGTCCGGGTTGGTCGCGATGAACTTCGCGCCCTCCTCGACCAGGCGGATGGCCTTGGTGATCGCGGTGAAGCTGTAGGTGCGGGTCTCGCCGAGCACCACGTAGTCCGGGTCGCGGTCGGTCAGCACATAGCCGATCTCGTGCAGCGCGGTGGTGAGGCCGGCCTCGCCGATCACGAACGCCGAGCCGTTCGGGCGCTGCGAGTCGAGGAAGCGGGCCGTGGCCAGGGCGGAGGTCCAGATGGACTTCTCCGGGATGTCGAGGCCGGTGCGCTGCAGTCGCGCGCGCAGGTCCCGTGGCGTGTAGATGGAGTTGTTCGTGAGCACGAGGAACGGGGTGTCGGAGGAGCGCAGCTCCGCGACGAACTCGTCAGCGCCGGGGATCAGGTGCTCCTCGTGAACCAGAACACCGTCCATGTCCATCAAGTAGTGCCACATGCGCCTAAGTATCGATCACGCGCTTGCGGAACGTCTCGATCTGGCGCTTGAGATAACGCTCGATCACCTGAAGTTCATCGTCGTCGAAGTCGTCGAGCACCTCGATCAGGCTCAGCCGCGCGGCCTCGAAGAGGTGCCCGAACTTCTCCACGTCGGCGATCGTGACCTCGACCAACACTTTGCGGCGGTCGTGCGGATCCCGGACACGACGGACGAAACCGGCACGTTCGAGGCGGTCGATGACACCCGTGACGGCACCGGTGGAGAGGCCGGACAGCTCGGCGATCCGGCCAGCGGTGACGGGCCCGTCCGCCCGCATGGCGAGATCGAGGCACTTCTCGTCGGTCGCGGACAGGCCCATCTGACTCGCGACCTTCGTGTGGAACATGACGGTGAGCGCGCTCTGCTCCCGCATGTACCAGGTGAACCTCTCGAGCGCCTCAGGTTCCATGTTGAACATCTTAGCCACTAAGACAATTCCTTGTGACAGTGCTCCAAACGGGCGGAACGTGAGAAACCCTATTTGTAGCGTCATCCACAAGAGGATGTTGATTACCCTGGTAGGGGTGACAGCAGTGGACTTGGGACTACCCGTCGTGCGCGGTACGCCAGACGTGTCGGCACGACCTGACTCGCCGCTGCTCGTCGACAGGTTCGGCCGGGTCGCCAAGGACCTCCGCGTCAGCCTGACCGACCGCTGCAACCTGCGCTGCACCTACTGCATGCCCGCCGAGGGCCTCGACTGGTTGCAGAAGGACGAGCTGCTCACCGACGCCGAGCTGATCCGGTTGATGCGGATCGCCGTCGTCGACCTGGGCGTCACGGACATCCGGTTCACCGGCGGCGAGCCGTTGCTGCGCCGCGGCCTGGAGCAGGTCATCGCCGCGACGGCCGAGCTGGAGCCGCGCCCGCGCATGTCGATGACCTCGAACGGCATCGGTCTCAAGCGCAGGGCCCAGTCGCTCAAGGACGCCGGCCTGGACCGGATCAACGTCTCGCTCGACACCCTCGACCCCGACCGCTTCGCCACGCTGACCAGGCGCGACCGCATCACGGACGTGCTGGACGGCCTGGACGCCGCTCGCGACGCAGGCCTGGAGCCGGTGAAGGTCAACTCCGTGCTGCTGCGGGGCATGAACGAGGACGAGGCCGTCCCGCTGCTGCGGTTCTGCGTCGAGAACGGCTACCAGCTGCGGTTCATCGAGCAGATGCCGCTCGACCCGCAGCACGGCTGGACGCGCACGAACATGGTCACGGCCGACGAGATCCTCACGATGCTCTCGTCCGCCTACACGCTCACGCCGTCGGAAACCCCGCGCGGTGGTGCGCCGGCCGAGCGCTGGCTGGTCGACGGCGGCCCTGCGACTGTCGGCGTGATCGCGTCGGTGACCAGGCCGTTCTGCGCCGCCTGCGACCGCACCCGGTTGACGTCGGACGGCCAGATCCGCAACTGCCTGTTCAGCCAGACCGAGACCGACCTGCGCGCGCTGCTGCGCGACGGCAGCCCCGACGAGGCGATCGCCGACGCGTGGCGCGCCACGATGTGGGCCAAGGCGGCAGGTCACGGCATCAACGACGCCGGTTTCCACCAGCCCGACCGTCCCATGAGCGCAATCGGAGGATGACGTGACCGCCGTGAAGATCCGCTATTTCGCGGGGGCGCGGGCCGCGGCCGGGGTGACCGACGAGGACCTGCTGCTCGACTCCTCCGAACCGACCGTGGCGCTCGTGGTGAGCACCATCGGCGAACGGCACGGCTCGCAGCTCGGCAAGGTCCTCGCCGCGTCCAGCTTCTTGCTGGACGGCGTCGCGGTGCGCGACACGTCCGTGCGCGTGCCCGCGGGCTCTCAGCTCGACGTGCTGCCGCCGTTCGCGGGCGGCTGAGCGAGCTTCTCCGCCCACGCCCGACGTCCGGTCTCGCGGGCCAGCTCGAGCGCGCGCACGCGGCACCGTTCAGCTTCCTCCTCGTCACCCATCGCCCGGTGCACCTCGGCCAGCTCGGCCAGTGCGGGCACCTGTCGCACGTTCAGCTGCCCGCGTTCGGCCGCGGCGACGGCCTCGACCGCGTGCTCGAAGGCCGCGCTGAGGTGCCCGAGCGGGCGTTGAGCCGCGGCCAGACCGGTCAGCGCGTCGACCTCACCCCGCAGGAAGCCGACCTTGCGGCACAGTTCGAGCGCTTGCTGGTGGTGCAGCACGGCGTCCTCGAACCGGCCCTGCGCGCACGACGCCAGACCGAGGGTGTTGTGGGCGTCCGCCTCGGACTTCGGGTCCTCGCTCTCGACCGCCATCTCCAGTGAGCGGTGGGCGCCGGCTACCGCATCTGCGATCCGGCCGCGCTCCAGGTCCACCAACGCGCGGGTGTCGAGCATCCGGAGGAGGAACACGCCTCCCATCGTCGGGTCGTCGATCGCCGGCACGAGCGGGTCGAGGTACTCCGCGGCGCGATCGACGTCGCCGATGAGCAGGTAGGCGTCGGCGAGGTGCCCTTGGGCGAACGCGACGCCACGCGGGATGCCCTGCTCGGCCGACAGCCTCGCGACCTCCTCCGCGTAGGAGATGCCCAGGTCGAGCGGTCCGAGGTCCAGGTAGATGCCGCTGAGGTTGTACAGCGCGGGCGGGTCGTCCCCCAGGATGCCCAGCGCCTCGCGCAGCACTTCGGCGGCGGTGGTGAGGCGGCCGTACTCCCAGTTCACGATGCCGAGGTTGATCAACAACGCGCTCAACGCCTGCTCGTCGCCGAGATCCCTGGCCAGCGCCACGCCCGCCTCGAACTCGGTCAGCGCCTCAGCGAACTGACCACCTCGCCAGTGCGCGAGGCCGAGTGAGCCGCGCATGGTGGCCTCGGCGGTGCGGTCCTGGTGCCGCCGGGCCGCACGCAGTCCGGTCTTGGCCGTGGCGACCCAGTCGACGAGATGGCTGTGGAAGTAGAAGTAGGCCCGCATGGCGTCGGCGAGCTGCCACGTCACCGGCTGCTCAGCCGCCGCGGAGATCGCCGCCACGACACCCGCCCGTTCCGCGTCCAGCCACGCGAGTGCCGCGGGCATGTCGGCCAGGTCGTGCCGCGGCACGCCGTCCGCGATCGGCGGCAACGGCAGCCTGCGGAACTCCGGGTGCAGCGCGCGGCCCGCCGCGTCCACGTTGACGAGGTAGTAGTCGTGCAGACGGCCGAGCTCGGGTGGGGCGAGCCTCATCGCGTAGATGCGGAGCAGGTCGTGCAGGGAGTACCGGTCCTGCGCGCGGTGCACGAGGTTCGCGTCGACGAGCTGGCCGAGCGGATCCGCCGCGTCCTCGCCGAGCAACGCCGTCGCTCCGCCGACCCCGAAGTCCGGTCCCGGCACGTGCCCGAGCAGCCGGAACAACCGTTGCGCCGCAGGGGTTTGCGCGCGGTAGGACAGGTCGAAGGTCGCCCACACCGCCGCGTCGCCCTCGATCTCCAGCGCGCTCAGCCGGTCGTCGCCGCGCAGCTCGGTCAGGTAGTCCGGCAGGTGGCCTTCCGCGACGTTCGCGGCGGCGATCCGCAACGCCAGCGGCAGGTGCCCGCAGAGCCGCGCCAGCTCGGCCCGTTCGGTCCGGCTGCCGCCGATGTGCAGGTGCGACAACAGGTCCTGCGCCTCGCCGTGGCCGAACACGCCGATCCTGAGCTGCTCGTACTCCGGCAGATCGGTGCGACTGGTGACGATCACCTTCGTGCGCTCGCCCGCCGGCAGCAGCGGCCCGAGCAGCTCGCGGGTGGCGTTGTCGATCACCACCAGTACGGCGCGGTCAGCGGTCATCCGCTGGTACAGCTCGGTTTGCGCGGCCAGGTCGACCGGGACCTCCTCGGCGCCGAGCGCGCGCAGGAACCGCGACACCGCCTGCTCCGGCGTGACCGGCGCCCCCGGCGAGAAGGCACGGAGGTTCACGTACAGCTGGCCGTCGGCGAACCGCTCGCTCAACCGATGCGCGAGGTGCACGGCCAGCGAGGTCTTGCCGACGCCGGGCGGCCCGGTGATCGCCAGCACCGGTGCCGACGAGTCGAGGGCCTTCGCGATCTCGGCGGCGCGGCCCACGAAGTCGGGGAGGTCGGCCGGCAGCTGGCGGGGGCCGGGCTTGCGCAGCACGAGCCGGTAACCGGACGGCTCGGTGACCACCTGGTCCGTCGCGCGCAGCCGCTGCACGAGGTTGCGGAGAGCGCCCCTGGGGTTCGACGGCTTGTCGTCACCCCAGACGGCGTCGACCAGCTCGTCGAACGACACCGGCTGACCGGGCCTGGCCGCGAGTGCCGCGCGCAACGCTTCGACCTTCATGCGTTCATCGTGCCGAACTCGCACCCAGCCGCCGCGGCGACGAACCGGATCTGATCGCTCGGAGACCGTCCCTCGACCGTGAGGAGAGCGTCTCCGATGGCCCAAAGTCCGTGAGCCACGCCTCACTTTCCGTAATAGATCTCGGCCGATCTCAGAACGGATACGGACCGATAACGACGGGTCTGAGCTGCGGTTTTGTAGGCTCCGCACAACGTTCCAAAATGTTACTGTGATGCGCATCACAGCTTGATACGTTTGGTGAGGGCATCTCCGGTTACGTACCGTCGCTCCTCGGCTGGCCCCGAACCGGCCACGAGCACCACCGGAGGACCGAGCACCGAACCCAGTCCGAGGGTTCTCCGGAACAACCCCGAGCGAGAGATACCGCTGGACTGGGACGCAGGAACGTACCGGGCCCCGAACCCGAGTTCCTGCCGCAGGTGTGGTGGACCGAGAGGCACATGGCTTTCAACCGAGGCAAGCAGGGCAAGCAGAGTTCCGCAGCTCGCACTATCGCCAAGGTCGCGGTCGCCGGCATCATCGCCGGTGCCCCTCTGGCCCTGGGTGTTGGCACCGCCAGCGCGCAGGGAATGGACTGGGATGCCCTCGCTCAGTGCGAGGCCAGTGGCAACTGGGGTGCCAACACCGGTAACGGCTTCTACGGCGGCCTGCAGTTCACGCAGGGCACCTGGAACGCCAACGGTGGCTCCGGCAGCCCCGCGAACGCTTCCCGCGAGGAGCAGATCCGCGTCGCCGAGAACGTGCTCCGTACGCAGGGCTCCAACGCATGGCCGTCCTGCAGCAAGCGGATCGGTGCCTACGTGGGCAAGACCGCGCCCGCCCCGAAGCAGGCGCAGCCGCAGCGCAAGGCTCAGCCGCAGCAGCGCACCGCTCCGGTGCAGCAGGCGCCGGTTGTCGCGCTGCCGGGTTCGAAGTCGAACCCCAACGGCAACTACGAGATCAAGGCCGGCGACACGCTGTCCAAGATCGCCGACGAGAACAAGGTCGCCGGCGGCTGGCAGGCCATCGTGGAGAAGAACAAGGACTTCCTCACGAACCCGGACCTGATCTTCCCGGGCGCCAAGATCCTTCTCTGATCTTGGTTTCTGCCTGAATTTGGTCAGCCCGTGTGTTTTGGGCTGACGTAGGACCAGGGATCTCACCGTTACCCCCCGACGGTGAGGTCCCTGCCTGCGTTTTCAGGGACAGTTGACCCATTCGTCCTTGCCGTCCGCGAATACCTGGCGCTTCCACACCGGCAGACGGGCTTTTACTTCGTCCACCAGGTCTGCGCAGAGGCTGAAGGCTTCCTTGCGGTGTTCTGCCGCCACCGCGCATGCCAGCGCCACGTCGCCGATCTTCAGCGGGCCCACCCGGTGCGAGACGGCGATGCCGTGCACGCCCGAGTACTTCTCGGCCAGCGACTCGACCACCTCGGCCACGATGTCGCCCGCGGAGGGGTGGGAGTGGTACTCGAGTTCCAGGACCGAGCGGCCGCCGTCGTGGTCTCGGACCACGCCGGAGAACGTGACGATCGCGCCTGCCCGGTCCGAGGTGACCAGGGCCTCGTGTTCTGCCACCGAGAGGGGCTCTTCGGTCACTGCTGCTCTCAGCACGACGCTCATTTGTGGTCACCTCCGCGCAACTGGTCCAGGGCATGCTCTACGACGGTGGCCAGGACGTCCAGGCCGTCTCGGACCCCGCCGGTCGAACCCGGGAGGTTGACGATCAGGGTTCGGCCCGCGACACCGGCCACGCCGCGCGACAGGACGGAACCCGGTATGCGGGGCCAGCCGGACATGCGGATGGCGTCGGCCAGGCCCGGGACCTCGTAGTCCAGGACCGCGCGAGTGGCCTCCGGAGTGCGGTCGGTCGGGTTGATGCCGGTGCCGCCGGTCGTCAGCACAAGATCCGCGCCCTCCGACACCGCCGTGCTCAAAGCCTCGCGCACCGGGTCACCGTCGGGAACCACGACCGGTGAGGAGACCGAGAAGCCCCGGTCCGCCAGCCAGGTCGTGATGACGGGGCCGCTTCGGTCGGCGTAGACGCCTGCGGCGGCTCGGTTGGAGGCGGTGATGACCACTGCCTTCACGGACGCTCCCACAGGCCCGACTTGCCACCTTCCTTGCGTTCGACGCGCACGGCGTCCAGGGTGGCGGCCGGGTCCACGGACTTGACCATGTCGTGCAGGGTCAGGCCCGCCACCGAGACGGCGGTGAGGGCTTCCATCTCGACGCCCGTGCGGTCGGTGGTGCGGACCGTGGCGGTGATGAGGACGGCCGAGTCGGCCAGTGCCAGGTCCACGACCACCGACGACAACGAGATCGGGTGGCAGAGGGGGACGAGCTCCCAGGTGCGCTTGGCGGCCATGATGCCCGCGATCCGGGCGGTGGCCAGGGCGTCGCCCTTGGGCAGGCCGTCGGTGCCGAGCAGTTCGACCACCTCGGCCGTCGTGTGCAGGACACCGGTGGCCACGGCCGTCCGGGTGGTCTGCTCCTTGCCCGAGACGTCGACCATGCGGGCCGCGCCTTGTGAGTCCAGGTGGGTGAACTGCTTGGTCATACCGCGATCGTATGCCTGCTCACAGTGCGCGGCCCGTGTCGTAATCCCTTAAGAAGTCGCTGCCTTGCGAACTGCTTCGGCCACGGCCGGAGCAACCGTGTTGTCGAAGACCGACGGGACGATGAACGAGGCGTTCAGGCGGTCGCCGTCCACCACGTCCGCGATGGCCTGCGCGGCGGCCAGCAGCATCGCGTCGGTGATGGTGCGGGCGTGGGCGTCCAGCAGGCCGCGGAACACGCCGGGGAACGCCAGGACGTTGTTGATCTGGTTCGGGAAGTCCGAGCGGCCGGTCGCGACGACGGCGGCGTGCTGCTGGGCCTCCATCGGGTCGATCTCCGGGTCCGGGTTGGCCAGTGCGAAGACGATGGCGTCCTTGGCCATGGTCGCGACCTGCTCGGCGCCGAAGAGGTTCGGGGCCGAGACGCCGATGAAGACGTCCGAGCCGACCAGCGCGTCGTGCAGGCGGCCGGACTGGTTGCCCTTGTTCGTCGTGGCGGCGATGGACTTGAGGTTCGAGTCCAGGCCGGGACGGTCGCGGTGCACGATGCCGTCGACGTCCACGGCGATGATGTCGCCCGGCGACTGCGCCTGCAGCAACCGGATGATCGCGGAACCGGCGGCACCGACTCCGCAGACCGTGATGCGGCAGTCCTTGATGTCCTTCTTCACGACGCGCAGGGCGTTGCGCAGTGCGGCCACGACGACGATGGCGGTGCCGTGCTGGTCGTCGTGGAAGACCGGGATGTCGAGCTTCTCGCGCAGGCGGGCCTCGATCTCGAAGCAGCGCGGCGCGGAGATGTCCTCGAGGTTGATGCCGCCGTACACGGGAGCGATGAGCTCGACCGCGCGGATGATCTCCTCGGTGTCCTGGGTGTCCAGGCAGACCGGCCAGGCGTCGACGCCGGCGAACTTCTTGAACAGGGCCGCCTTGCCCTCCATCACCGGCAGCGCGGCGGCGGGACCGAGGTTGCCGAGGCCCAGCACGGCCGAGCCGTCGGTGACGACGGCGACGGTGTTGCGCTTGATGGTCAGGCGGCGCGCGTCGTCCGGGTTCTTGGCGATCGCCTCACACACACGAGCCACACCCGGCGTGTACGCGCGGGAGAGGTCGTCACGGTTGCGGAGCGGAACCTTCGACGAGACCTCGATCTTGCCGCCGAGGTGCACGAGGAACGTGCGGTCCGACACCTTGCGGACGACGATGCCGGGCAACGTCTCCAGGGTGTCGGTGATGTCCTTCGCGTGGTTCGCGGAAAGGGCGTTGCAGGTGAGGTCGATGACGACGCGGTCGTTGTGCGACTCGACGACGTCGAACGCCGTGATCACACCGCCGGCGCGGCCGACGGCCGAGGTGAGGTCACCCGCGGCGCTCGCTGACGGCGGCGCCTCCAGGCGAACGGTGATCGAGTAACCAGGGCCGGGGACCGGCATTGCGTCCTCCCACGAAGTGCTGCTCAAGCGGGAAGCGAGCCTATCCCCGGCCTCTTTCCGGTACTAACGCGACTCGACAGTCTTAAGCCGCCTCTGACAAACCGCACGCGGGGCCCCCGCGTCCGCTTGGACCGCACGCGGGGCCCCCGCGTGCGGTCCAGCAGTACGAAAGCGCCCCGCGTGCGGTCCTGCAGTACGAAAGCGCCCCGCGTACTGAAAGTCAGGACTTGTTGATCTCGGTCACCGGGTGGGTGTAGCCGAGGTCCTCGACCGGCAGCGGGAACGTCACCGTGCCGAACGGGGAGAGTGCACCCTGCATGTCGCTGGTCAGTTCGGTGACGGGGTGGCCGCCATCCGGGCCGTCCGGCCAGTGCGGGTCAACCCGTCCAGGGCGTCCTTTCGCCACGTTCTCCTCCTCGGTGGTGCCCAATGACGCGACAAGTGTGACAGACCCCGTTTTCTCCACCGGGCACCGATGAGATCGCCACCGGCCCATATACCGTGGTGAGAATGTCCGGCATCACTCTCGCCGACTGGCTGCGCGCCCAGGACGACGCCGCACTCGTGGCACTCCTGCGCTCGCGTCCTGACCTGGCAACGCCCCCACCTGCCGATATGTCCGTGCTCGCGACACGGGTCGGCACCAGGGCGTCGATCGCGCGCGCCTGCGAGGACCTCGACACGTTCACGCTGGCCGTGCTCGAAGGCCTGGTCGTGCAGGGCGCGGACACCGAGCCCGTGGCGTTGGCCACACTCGCGCAGGTGCTCGGGCCGGACGTGAAGCCCAAGCCGCTCAGGCTGGCCGTCGCGAAACTGCGCTCTCTCGCGCTCGTGTGGGGCGACGACGACGCGATGTCGGTCCCTCCGGTCACACGGGAGGCGTTCGGCACCTACCCCGGCGGGCTGGGCAGGGCGACCGGGCAGACGTACGACCTCGCCGGGATCACCGACGGCGAGCACCGGGTCCTGCAGAAGCTCGCCGCCGGACCTCCCATCGGCGACACCAAGGACGCCTCCCGGGTCGTACCGCTCGAGAAGGCCGAGACCCCGGTGCAACGGCTCCTCGCGCGTGGTCTGCTGCTGCGGCGCGATCCAGGCACCGTTGAGCTGCCACGAGAGATCGCACTCCAGTTCCGCGGTGAACGCCCACTCGGCTCGATCCAGGTCGCCGAGCCCAAGCCCAAGACCACGAGCCTCCAGCCGGTCAGCATCGACGCCACGGGTGGCGGTGAGGCGCTGGAGCTCGTCCGGCACGTCGAGAACCTGATCGCGAGCTGGTCCGCCGAACCGCCGGCGGTGCTGCGGACGGGCGGGCTGGGCGTCCGCGAGCTGCGCAAGGTCGTCAAGGACCTCGACGTCGACGAACGCCGTGCCGCGCTGCTGATCGAGCTGGTGGTCGGCGCCGACCTGGCCGCGAACACCGAGGCCGCCGAGCCCGAGTGGGTGCCGACGACCAAGGCCGACGTGTGGCTCGCCGCGACCACCGAAGTCCGCTGGGCCACGCTCGCGCACGCCTGGCTGGAGCTGCCGCGGCTGCCAGCGCTGGTCGGCCGCCGCGACGAGAAGGACAAGCTCTTCACCCCGCTCACGGACGAGATCCGCCGCGCGCAGGCACCCCGCGACCGCCGCTGGGTCCTGGAGGCGCTGGCCGCGTTCCCCAAGGGCACGGCGATCGCGAACCCCGCGGATCTGGCCGCGTTGCTCGGCTGGCGGGCGCCGCGAAGGGGCGGACGGCAGCGCGACGAGCTCGTGCGCTGGACGGTCGAGGAGGGCACCGCGGTCGGCGTGCTCGCCCTCGGCGCGATCACCAACGCGGGCCGCGTGCTGCTCGACGAGGGCCCCGGCCATGCCGCCAAGACGCTCGGCGACGCACTGCCCGCCCCGCTCGACCACGTGCTGGTGCAGGCTGACCTGACCGTCATCGCACCGGGGCGGCTCGAACCCGACCTCGCTGACGAGCTGGCGCTCGTCGCGAACGTCGAGTCGGCGGGCAGCGCGACCGTCTACCGGATCAGCGAGGCCACGGTCCGCCGTGCGCTCGACTCCGGGCGCACTGCCGATGAGCTGCAGGAACTCTTCAAGATCCGCTCGCGCACACCGGTGCCGCAGTCGCTGTCCTACCTGATCGACGACGCCGCGCGCAGGCACGGAAGGCTCCGCGGCGGCGCTGCGAGCTCGTTCCTGCGGTGCGACGACCCGGTGCTGATCAGCGAGGTCCTCGCGCACCCCGAGGCCGCCCGGCTGGAGCTGCGCAGGATCGCACCGACCGTGCTGGTCAGCCCGTTGCCGCTGGCAGACGTGCTGGACGGACTGCGCTCGGCGGGGTTCGCCCCGGCGGCGGAAGGTCCGGACGGCCAGGTCCTCGACCTGCGGCCGGGTGGGCGCCGGACCACGCCGCGGCAGCGAACGGCGCGGAAAGCCGCGTCACCCGCCGTGCCCGCCGACGAGCGGTTGGGTGACCTCGTCCGGCTGGTGCGGGCCGGTGATCGTGCGGCCTCGACACCACGGGGTGAACGCATCAGCGTCCCCGGACACCTCGGAGCCGGGCCGTCGGCCACCCTGTCGTTGCTCCAGCAGGCCGCACGGGCGCGACGGAGAGTGCTCGTCGGGTTCGTCGACTCCCACGGCACGGCCGCGCAGCGCGTGATCGAGCCGCACGTGGTCGGCGGGGGCGTGCTCGAGGGCTACGACCACAGCTACGGAGAGGT
>JAVXWK010000135.1:0-4184 GCA_032230575.1 Pseudonocardiales bacterium
CCGGGCTCGCCGCAATCTGTGGACAACTCCAAGCCTGTGGACAACTCGGCTCTTGTGGATCTTGTGAGCCCGGAATTGTCGGCCTTCGATGAGACGATTGGAGTGGGGACCTCGGTCTCCCCCTGGGGCCCCCAGTCGGGATCGATTCCGACGCCCTGGCTCGTGTCGGCGAAGTCCGAGGCGGCCTTGCGCGCTCAGATCGACGGGCTCGCGAACGTCGGCGCAAGGCCCGAGGACATCGCTTACAGCTTGAGTCTGCGGCCGAACTTCGACCACCGCGCGGTGATCATCGACGGTGCGGAGACCAGGGGTGTCGCGGACCTGGAGCGCAAGGTCGCGTTCATCTTCCCCGGCCAGGGCTCGCAGTGGGTCGGCATGGGCGCGCAGCTCCTCGACGAGTCGCCGATCTTCGCCGCCCGCATGGCCGAGTGCGCCGCCGCCCTGCGACCCCACACCGACTGGAACCTCCTCGACGTCATCCGCCAAGCGGAAAGCCTCGACCGCGTCGACGTCGTCCAGCCCGCGAGCTGGGCGATGATGGTGTCGCTCGCCGAGATCTGGAAGCACTACGGCGTCACCCCCGACGCGGTCATCGGCCACTCCCAGGGCGAAATCGCCGCCGCCGCCGTGAGCGGAGCACTCAGCCTCGAAGACGCCGCGAAGGTCGTCGCCCTGCGCAGCCAGGCCATCGGCCGCGTCATGTCCGGTCGCGGCAGCATCGTGTCCATCGGCCTGTCCGCCGAAGACGTCCAGCCACACCTCGAAGAATGGGGCGACCGCCTCAGCCTCGCGGCCACCAACGGCCCCCGCAGCGTCGCCGTCTCCGGCGACCTCGAAGCGCTGGACGCGTTCTGCGGCAAGCTCGTCGAGCAGGGCGTGAGGGTCCGCCGCATCGAGGTCGACTACGCCTCGCACTCGGCACAGGTCGAGGACATCCGCGAAGACGTCCTCACCGACCTCGCCACCATCACGCCACAGACTCCCCACACCCGCTTCCTCTCCACCGTCACCGGCGAGTGGAACGACGCCAGCACCGACGCGCTGTACTGGTTCACGAACCTGCGCCAGACCGTCCACCTCAACGAGGCCGTTGGGCAGCTCATCGCCGAAGGACACCAGGTCTTCGTCGAGGTCAGCCCGCACCCGGTTCTCACACCGGGAGTGCAGGACGCCCTCGAAGGCAAGCGCGGCGTCGTCACCGGCACGCTGCGCCGCGACACCGGCGGCCTGAACCGCGTCCTCACGTCACTCGCCGAGGTCTGGGTCCGCGGCCTGCCGGTCAAGTGGCACCTCGACGGCGCCCGCGTGGACCTGCCTACCTACCCGTTCCAGCACGAGCGCTTCTGGATCGGCCCGCCCCAGCACCCGGTCGCAGCGCAGGACCCCGTCGACGACGCCTTCTGGCAGGCCGTCGAACAGTCCGACCTCGCCACCCTCACCCGGAGCCTGCATCTCGACGAGGCCACGCTCGCTGCCGTCCTGCCCGCCCTCAACACGTTCCGCCGAACCAGCCGCGATCAGTCCACAACGGACTCCTGGCGCTACCGCACGACGTGGAAGCCGTTGCGTGGACTCGACAACGCCAAGCTCACCGGCACCTGGCTCGTCGTCACCACGGACGCCATCAACGACACCGATGTCGTCGCAGCACTCGGTGACGTGCAGCGGATCGTCCTGGACGCCAACGACGACCGCGCCACCATCGCCGCGAAGCTCGTCGAAGCGGACGGCATCGTCTCGCTGCTGCCCACCGACGAACGCCCCGGAACGATGGGCCTGCCCGTCGGCCTGCTGCTGACCGTCAACCTGATCAACGCGATCGCGGACGCCGGCATCAACCCCAAGATCTGGAACATCTCCCGCAACGCCCTGGCCACCGGCCGCGCGGACACCGTCGACCACCCGGCGCAGGTGCAGGCGGTCGGCATCGGCTGGACCGCCGCGCTGGAGCACCCGCAACGCTGGGGCGGCTCGATCGACCTGCCGGAGGAGCTCGACCAGCGCGCCGCGCAACGACTCGTCTCCGCTCTGGCCAACGCCGGTGACGAGGACCAGCTCGCGATCCGCGCGTCCGGCACCCTCGCCCGCCGCGTCGTCCGTGCTCCCTCGCGACCCGAGACCCGGGACTGGACCCCGCGCGGCACCACGATCATCACCGGCGGCACCGGAACGCTCGGACCGCACGTCGCGAGGTTCTTCGCGCACAAGGGTGCCGAGCACCTGGTGCTCACCAGCCGCCGCGGCATCGACGCGCCCGGCGCCCGCGAACTCGTTGCGGAGCTGGAAGAACTCGGCACCCCGACCACTGTCGTCGCGTGCGACATCGCCCAGCGCGGCGACGTCGAACGCATGCTGAACGACCTGCGCGCGGAAGGCCGTGAGATCCGCTCGGTCATCCACACCGCCGCGGTCATCGGCCTGCACTCGATCGACGGATCCACTGTGGATGGTCTGAGTGAGATCCTCGCCGCGAAGGTAGATGGCGCCGCCCACCTGGACGCGTTGCTGACCGAGGACCTCGACGCGTTCGTGTTGTTCTCGTCGATCTCCGGCATGTGGGGTTCCGGCAACCACGCGTCCTATGTGGCCGGTAACGCCTACCTGAACTCGCTGGCCGCCAACCGTCGCGCTCGCGGACTGCGTTGCACCTCGGTCTCGTGGGGCATCTGGTCCGACGACATCGGCCTCGGCCGCGTCGACACCGACCAGATCCGCCGCAGCGGCCTGGAGTTCATGAAGGCACGGCTGGCCCTGGCCGGTCTGCAGCGTGCGATCGAGGACGACGAGACCGAGATCGCCATCGCGAACATCGCCTGGGACCGCTACTACCCGGTCTTCACCGCGATGCGCCCGACCACGCTCTTCGAGGAGCTGCCGGAGGTTCGCGCTCTCACCGTCGCCGCCGAGCAGACCACCACATCCGACGGCTCCTTCGCGGCTGGGCTGCGCACCCTTCCACCGGCCGAACGCGAACAGCAACTCCTCGAACTCGTGCGTGCCGAAGCCGCGTCCGTGCTGGGTATGGCCTCGACCGACGCGCTGACCGAGCACCGGGCGTTCCGCGAGGTCGGCTTCGACTCGATCACCGCGGTCGACCTGCGCAACAAGCTCTCCGCCGCAACGGGTCTGACCCTGCCGACCACGATGGTGTTCGACCACCCGAGCCCGCTCGCCCTGACGGAGTTCCTGCTCGGCGAGCTCCTCGGGGCTGACGTTCCCACCGGTCAGGTCATCGCCTCGGCCGCGTCCGACGAGCCGATCGCGATCATCGGCATGGCCTGCCGCTACCCCGGTGGCGTCGCCACGCCGGAAGACCTGTGGAACGTCGTCATGAACGGCGTCGACGCGATCTCCGGCTTCCCCGCGGACCGCGGCTGGGACGGCGACTCCCTCTACAACCCCGACCCGGACGCCCCCGGCGGCGCCTACTCGGTGCAGGGCGGCTTCCTGCACGACGTCGCGAACTTCGACCCCGGCTTCTTCGGCATCAGCCCGCGCGAAGCCCTCTCGATGGACCCGCAGCAACGCCTCCTGCTCGAAACCGCCTGGGAGTCCATCGAACGCGCCGGCATCGACCCGCAGTCGCTGAAGGGAACCCTCACCGGTGCCTTCATCGGCGCCTCCTACCAGGACTACTCGGCAGGCGGCTCCGACCAGCCCGGCGACGAGGGCCACATGATCACCGGCACGCTCTCGAGCGTGCTGTCGGGCCGCGTCTCCTACCTGTTCGGCCTCGAAGGCCCCGCAGTCACCCTCGACACCGCCTGCTCCTCGTCCTTGGTGGCACTGCACCTGGCCTGCCAGTCACTGCGCGACGGGGAGAGCAGTCTCGCCCTGGCCGGCGGTGTGTCGGTCATGGCCACGCCCGGCGCGTTCGTCGGCTTCTCCCGCCAGCGCGCTCTCGCGAAAGACGGCCGCTGCAAGGCCTACTCCGACGCCGCCGACGGCATGACCCTCGCCGAGGGCGTGGGACTCGTCCTGCTGGAGCGGGTGTCCGACGCGGTCCGCAACGGTCACCGAATCCTCGCCGTCGTGCGCGGTTCCGCCGTCAACCAGGACGGCGCCTCGAACGGCCTCACCGCCCCGAACGGCCCATCGCAGCAACGAGTGATCCGTCAGGCCCTGGCGAACGCGCGTGTCGAACCGTCCGAAGTGGACGCCGTCGACGGCCACGGCACCGGCAC
>JAVXWK010000694.1:0-3341 GCA_032230575.1 Pseudonocardiales bacterium
GCGGCCTTGAGCAGGTCGTCCGGCACCAGCGCCAGACCCGCCATCAGCAGCAGGGCCATGAACGGCGTGGTCTTCCAGATCTCCGCGAGACCCACGACCAGCAGCGCCGGGATCTTCTCCGTGAGCACCGGCTCACTGCCGAGCGCCTCGGAGAGGTAGCCGGTGCCGGGCGTCCAGGCGAAGCGCCAGGAGAACGCGGCCACGACCGTGACGATGCCGTACGGGATCAGCGTCGTCGTGCGGACGATGCCCCGGCCGACCAGCGCGCGGTGCATGATCAGGGCGAGCGACATGCCCAGCACCAGTTCGACCGCGACCGTGACGACGGTGAGCAACACCGTCACCCACACCGCGTTCCACCAGTACGGGCTGCTGAGCACGGTGACGTAGTTGTCGAACCAGATCCACTCGGTGCGGTTCGGGAACTTCAGGTCGAACCGCTGCATGGACAACAACAACGAGTAGAGGATCGGCCACCCGGTCACCGCGATCATGGTGATCGCGGCGGGTGCGCAGAGCAGCCAGCCGAGCTTGCGCTCCGCCTTCTTGCCCTCGCTCAGCGCCGCTTTCCTCCTGGGCGCGACGGGTTCCGGTGCCGCTGTCGTCGCAGCGTCCTCTGTGACCGCGTGACTCACGGCAACACCCCCTTGGAGTCGAGAGCGTCCTGCAGTTCCTTGCGCAGCCTGTCCGCCGTCGCCTGCGGGTCGATGTTCGCGGGCGGCGACAGGATCGTGGAGATGACGGTGGAGGCGTTCTGGTAGGCGGGCGTGCGCGGCCGCACACTCGCGTTCTTGAGCGTCTCCTTGATGTCGTCCTTCATCGGGTACGCCTCGGCCATCTCGGGGTCGTCGTAGACGGCCTCGATGGTCGGCGGCACACCGTCCTTGAGCGCGGCGAGCTTCTGGTTTTCCGCGCTGCGCAAGCACAACACGGCGTCGAACGACTCGTTCGCGTGCGCGGTGTAGTTGCTGACCGCGTAGTTGATCCCGCCGACAGTGACCTTCGCCTGGTCACCGCTGACCGCCGGGTACGGCGCCCACTTGAAGTTCTTCGCGAAGTCCGGCTTCTTCTGCGCCGCCGCGTAGACGTACGGCCAGTTGAGCTCGAACGCCGCGTTGCCACCCTCCATCGCGAGGCGCGCGTTGTCCTCGGCCGCGTTGGAGAACGACGGGTCGATCGCCTTGGACGTGGCGAGCTTCTTCAACGCCGCCAACGCTTCCACGGCCTTGGCGTCGACGACGGCCTTGGTGCCGGTCTCGTCGATGATGGTGCCGCCGTTGGAGTTGACGAGGGTGTTGTACAGCACGACGAGCCCTTCGTACTGCTTGCCCTGTCCCACGATCCGGCCGGGCTTCCCCTCCGCCACCAGCGCCTCGGCCATCGAGATCATCTCGTCCCACGTCTTCGGCGGCGTCGGCACGAGATCAGAGCGGTACCACAGCAGCTGGACGTTCGTGTTGTCCGGCGCCGCGTAGAGCTTGTTGTCGTAAGTCGCCGTCTCCAGCGGCGTCTTCAACGTGCCGTTCTCCACCTGGGACTTGACGGACCCGGTGAACTCCTTGAGCCACCCGGCCTCCGCGAGCTCGGCCGTCCACGTGACGTCGAGCCCGAGCACGTCCATGCTGTCGTCTTCCGCCGCGAGTCTGCGCACCATCTGCTCGCGCTGACCGTCCGCCTCACGCGGCAGCTTGTTGTAGACGATGTGATAACGCCCGCCGGCCTTCGCGTTGCAACTGTCGACGACGGCCTGGAAGTTCTCCTGCGGATACTTGTAGACGTTGACGGTGATGCCCTGGTCGCCCGACCCGCACGCCGTGAGCGTTCCTGCCGCGAGTACCGCGGCTCCCACTCCGGCGGCAAGTCGATAGCGCCGTGTCGCACCCATCGGCCCTGCCTCCTTCCCGACTACACGGAGGAGCCAGACCCGCCTGCGCCCGGCACCTCGTCGTGCCACCGGCCGCACCGGGCGGACCGGTCAACCGAACCTAGGCCCGGTGATCAGGAGCCGCAACCAAGGGAAGCAACGATTCAGAACCAATGGACGTCTTGCCGTCTCAATTACCAGGGTTAACGGGCCGCATCGCGAGCTTCGCGAGCAGGTCACGGCCCTTCTCGGCCGATTTCGGGTCGCAGAGAACGTCGTACCTGCCCGCGACGAGCTGACTGGCCGACTGGAAGTCCCTCTTGCCGCGCGCCGACCCGTACCCGACCGCCGCGAACACGAGCCCGAAGAACACACCGGTGATCAAACCCGTGAGCACGGGCCCGACGGTGACTCCCGGCTCAGGGCTGAAGAGGGTGAGCAGCAGGCCGACGAACAGACCGAACCACGCCCCGCTCGCCGCACCGGTCATGAGCACCCGGCTCCAGGTGAGCTTGCCGGTGATCCGTTCCACCAGCATGAGGTCGACGCCGACGATCATGACGTCCTGCACGGGGAAGTCCTCGACCGCCAGATGGTCGACCGCGCGCTGCGCTTCCTCGTACGTGGCGTACGAGCCGATCGGCCACCCCGTCGGCGGGGTGGGCAGGCGGGGCGGGACGCCGGACCGGTTCGGGTTGGCGAACGGACTCGTCACAGGGACCACCTCTGTCGGACGCGCTGATCGTTCCATCCTGCCAGTGCCCGGTGCGGCGTGCTGAGACGCCTACGGGTGTTTTGCCGGTTTACCTGCTCCCAGCGCGGGATGCCTCACGGCCCGCGGGCAACTGCAGGACCGGCGGGCGGCGCTGAGCGGCCGGTCGATCGAGGTTGCCGTGCACATCGGCGCGGTGCCCGGCTCCGCCATCTCCCAGGTAGCGCGGCCAGGCCCCCAACTCCAGGTCAGCCGGCCGGGAACACAAGGGAGAATCGGTGCGCGAACGCGCGGTACGACCTCGCGTAGACATCCGTCTTGTCGGCTACCCGCTCGCGTTCCTTCTTCAGCACCTCGCCCGCCGCACCCGCGTTGCCGTTGAGCACGTGGATGATCGACAGCTTGCGCGCCCGCTCGAAGTCCAGCAACGACTCCGGCTTGGCGAGGAGTTCGCGGGCCAGCGTGTCCCACTTCGCGTACTTGTCGACGTACGGCTTGCCGTGCTTCAGGAACGCGCCGACGAGCGCCTCGGCGACGGGCGCGTGATCACCGCCCGGCTCGAACGTCCAGCGCCACACCGGTTTCTCGCCCATCAGGTGGCCCAGCGGCGCGGAGATGAGCGGAGCGGTCGCCGTGACGCCGAGAGTGCGGCACACGTCGTCGTAGCGCTGGAAGCAGACGCCGACCAGCGGGGTGACGTCGAGGCAGCCCGCGATGCCGAACCCCAGCCACCCGGACACGCCGTCACCGCGGTCCTGGAGCCAG
>JAVXWK010000142.1:0-3265 GCA_032230575.1 Pseudonocardiales bacterium
CGGTGACGGTGCCTCGGAGGCCGCGCTGGTGGCTGGTTCGGAGGGGGTGCTCGACGCTGATGAGGCCGAGCTGGCCGCTGCGGGCTTCGGCTCAGACCGCGGTTCGCCGCTGGTGCATCCGCTGACGGCCATCAGCACGATCGTCGCTGCCGTCACGCGGCTTCCGGCAACCCGACTCACCGCCACAGGCTAGAGGAGATGGGACGGCCGCGTACGACGTTCGGCGGCGAGCCCTCAGCGGTGGCGCACCGCACCAGTCATCTGCTCGACCGTCCGCTCGAGGATCGGGCGTGGGGTGGCGAAGTTGTAGCGCACGAACCCGGTGCCGGCCCCGCCGCATGCGGGACCGTCGGTCAACGCCACCCCGGCGCGCTCGAGGAAGAACTCCGCCGGATGGTCGCCGAGCCCGAGCTCCCGGCAATCCAGCCAGGCCAGGTAGGTGCCCTGCGGCGGGAGGTAGCGAACCTCCGGCAGCCGATCTGCCAGCAGCTCCCGCAGCAGCAAGCGGTTGCCGTCGAGATAGCGCAAGACGTCGGACAACCACGGATCCCCCGCGTCGTAGGCCGCGATGTTCGCGACCACCCCGAGGTTGGCCGCGCCGTGCTCCGCGAACTGACCGACCTCGGCCCAGATGTTGGCGTCCGCCTGGTTGGACAGCACGAGCTGTGCGCACTTCAGCCCCGGCAGGTTCCACGCCTTCGACGCGGAAACGGCGGTGACGGTGTGCGATGCGGTGACGTCCGAGACCGACGCGTAGGGGACGTGGTGATGTCCGTCGTACACCAGTGGTGCGTGGATCTCGTCGGAGAAGACCCGGCCGCCGTACCTCTCGACGACCTCACTGATGGCCTGCATCTCGTCGCGCCGCAGCACCCGGCCGATCGGGTTGTGCGGGTTGCACAGCACCAGGAGACGGCCGCCGGCGCGGTACGCCGCTTCGAGCGCGTCGAGGTCGTAGACGTACGTCGTGCCGTCGAAGGCCATCGGCACCTCGATGACTTCGCGGCCCAACGCGGGTGGCGCGACGAGGAACGGCATGTACGCCGGCGTCGGCAGGATCACCGGGCTCCCGGGAGGGGAGAAGTGCTCGATCGCGGCCTGCAGACCCGCCATCACGTCAGCCAGCGGACGCACGCGCTCCGGCGGCACGTCCCACCCGTAGTGCTCGACGGCCCAGTCGCACCACGAGACCGCCAGCCGTTGCGCCCATGACTCGGGGAGGTAGCCGAAGACACCGCGGTCGACGGCCTCTCGTAGCGCGTCCCGAACGGGAGGTGCCGTGCCGAAGTCCATCTCCGCGACGAACGCACCGATGGCGTCGGGGTACTGCGACCACTTGAGCCCGCCCGTGTCGCGCAGCTGCTCGATCGTGATGGCGTCGAAGAGCTCGTCCTGGTCCACGGCGTCAGTAGTACCCACTGCGACGGCCGGTAGGCTTCGCGACGCGCGGCGACCACGGGGTCGACAGCGCGAGGGGCGGTAGCTCAGCCGGTTAGAGCAGAGGACTCATAATCCTTGGGTCGTGGGTTCGAGCCCCACCCGCCCTACTTGGGACGTTTCGCATCAGCCTTGCACGCTCCTGGGGCGCGCCTGCTCGCACCGCGAGACGTCGCAGATCGCCAGACTTCTGAGTCGGCCGCGGGTCGCAGTCGAAGCTCCACGTGGTCACGCCTCGCCCGCTCGGCATGCACGAGCGCGGCAACTGGCCGCAGCTGGAGGACAAGTACGACGAAAGGGCCGACTCCGGGCGGCCCCTCCCGAAGTGAGGGTTGCGTCGACCCGTGTCCAGTCGTATACCGCTGTTAGGGGGTAGCCAGGAGAGGGGAGTGGAGATGAACGGACGAGCGTTCTTCCGCACCGCTGCGTTGGCCGCGCTTCTGTGCGGGTTGCTCGTGGTGCCAGCTTCGGGCGAGGACGAGCCGGGCGCCAAGCTGTCCGAGGCCGCCCTCGAGCACGTCTCACAGAGTGTTGCGGTCAACTACTGGGCGGCCAATCCCGACCAGGCGCCGAGCCGCATTCGCGAGCAGCTCGCGAACATGGACGAGGCGCGGGACCGCACGAACGCGAGCAACGGCAACTTCTGCGCGTCCAACGCCAACCGCGACACGTTCAACTGCGACGTCTTCGGTCTGCCGCAGAACGAGGAGTCGGTCGGGTCCTGTCCGACGAACGACAACCTCGTGCTCGGCGGGACCAACGACTACCGCGGCCTGATCGATCCGGAGCAGAACTTCACGGGTTGGCACTGGTCGATCGACGGCGGTCACTCAATTCAGAACGAGGGCCTGCTCCCGCCAGTCAACTTGGGCACGCCGAGCCGGTCGACTCCATCGGGCGGTGACCCGGTCGACTTCATCCCGGCAGGGTGCGACAGCGTGTACGCGGCGAGCCTCGCCTACAACCCGGAGAACCCGGACGGCGACGCGAACGGTGTCGCGGTGTACAAGTCGACGCCGCAGATCCTGTCGACCTGCGAGGCGTTCATCGACGGGGCCACGAACCCGGCGTGCTGGCCGGTACGCCGCGTGGTCGCCGAGTCGAACCCGGGCGAGTTCCTCGACAAGGAGTGGATGTTCGTCGGCACGCAGAACGGAACTCGGTACGTCTGGATCACGTACACGACGTTCGATTCGAACAATCCGGCGTTCGAGTTCACGGCGGAGATCGACGGGAAGTAGTTGTCGCCTCCGTTCGAAAGGACGACCGGTGCCGACCAAGTGACGCCGTCGTCGTCGGAGAACGTCAGCTTGATCTGCGGCTCTTCGCAGATCGAGCCGAGCGTCCGGACACGGCAGGCGTCCCAGATCGCCCAGACCCTCGGATGGCCGTTCACCATCGTCACGTCGTTCTTCATGTACGTGGCGACGCGGAAGTCGTTCGCGTGGAGGAAGCCGCCGAATGGAATCGCGCGCTCCTCGTTGTGAATGGTCCGCTCGGGGCCGAACACGCCTGATCCCGGCGCGGTCTCGACACGGAGCTTGTGGACGAACGTCTGCTCGCACCCCTCGGTCGGGTCCGGGCAGTCTGGGTCGTTCGCGAGCTCGCCGATGATCTCCGACCAAGTGATGTACGCGCGGCCGTCCGGTCCGACGGTCACGTCGGAGAACTGGGTGTCGAGATCCGGCGTCCCGTCGCCCTCGCTGATCGGGATCGGCTCTGTGCAGGTGACGAGGTTCGCGTCACAGCGGACCGCGTGGATCTCCGCGGTGAACTCGAACGCCGGATTGTTCGAATCGAACGTCGTGTACGTGATCCAGACGTACCG
>JAVXWK010000173.1:0-2523 GCA_032230575.1 Pseudonocardiales bacterium
GTCGGCCAGCGCGATCGCGATACTGCTGCCGTTTCGGGTCAGCTTCACACGCAACGCCGTCGCACCGGTCGCGTGCAGCGAGACGCCTTCCCACGAGAACGGCAAACCAGCACCGTCGTCCACGAGCAGTGCGGCGTGCAGTGCCGAGTCGAGCAGCGCCGGGTGCAGACCGAACTCGCTGGCTGCGACCCCCTCAGGCAGCGCTACCTCGGCGAACACCGTGTCGCCGTCCCGCCACGCCGCCCGCAACCCCTGGAACGCGGGCCCGTACTCGAACCCACTCTCCGCGAACCGCTCGTAGGCATCCGAGACGTCGATCGCCTCCGCGCGTGGTGGCCACTCGCCGACCTCGGCAATCGCTCCGCCGGATCCGAGCACACCAGTGGCGTGCTCGGTCCACGGCTCGTCCACTGCGGTCTCGAGTCGGGAGTAGATGGTGATCGACCGACGACCGTTCTCCTCGACGCCCACGATCAGCTGAACCTGGACGCCACCGCTCTCCGGCAGCACCAACGGCGCCGCAAGCGTCAACTCCTCGACGCGATCAAGCCCGACCTCGTCCGCCGCCCGCAGCGCCAGCTCGACGAGTGCCGCGCCCGGCACGAGCACCGCGCCGTGCACCACGTGGTCGGCCAGCCACGACCGCCGCGACAGCCGCGCCGTGAACAAGTGGCCCGCTCCCCCGGCGAGCTCGACGGCCGCCCCGAGCAACGGGTGCTCCACCGCGCCGAGGCCCGCCGACCGGACGTCCGACTTCGCGGTGTTCTCCGGCCAGAACGACTGGTGGTCGAACGCATACGTGGGCACGTCAACCCGTCGACCGCCGGTATACAGCTGCGTCCAGTCAACATTGATTCCGTCAATGTGTACTTGACTGAGTGCAGTCAACATTGAATCAACATCAGACTTGACACGCGTCAACGTCGGAATCAACCCGTCAACCATCGCCGTCAACTGCGCGTCAGGCCCGACCTCCAGCAGCGTCACGTCACCCAGCCGAGTGACGTTGTCGTGGAACCGCACAGCATCCCGAACGTGCCGAACCCAGTACTCAGCCGTCGCGACATCCCCGGACGCACTGATCGGAATGCCCGGCTGCTTGAACTGGATCTCCGCGATCGCCTCGCGGAAGTCGTCCAGCATCGGCTCCATCAACGGCGAGTGGAACGCATGCGACACCTTCAGCCGCTTGCCCTTCCACCGCTCCGCAACCGCGAGAACCTCAGCCTCAACCCCAGCGATCACCACCGCCCGAGGCCCGTTGACGGCAGCAATCGACACACCGCCCGTCAGGTGCTCACGCACTTCCTCTTCAGACGCGATGACCGACACCATCGCCCCACCGCTGGGCAACGCCTGCATGAGCGCCGCACGAGCCGTGACGAGAAGGCACGCGTCCTCAAGGCTCAACACCCCGGCGACATGCGCCGCCGCGATCTCACCAATCGAATGCCCGGCCAACTGCGCGGGCTTGACCCCGAACGACTCCAGCAACCGGTACAGCGCCACCTCAACGGCAAAGATCGCCGGCTGGGCGACCCCGGTCTGGTTCAACGCCTCCGGATCGTCCCCCCACATGACGTCCCGCAGCGCCGGATCGAGGTTGACGAGCGCAGCGTCCAACGCTTCCGCGAACACGGGGAACGCCTCGTACAACTCCCGCGCCATCCCCAGCCGCTGCGACCCCTGCCCGGAGAACACCACAGCAAGCGGCCGGCCCTTCACCACCCCGCTGGCCAGCTCGACGCCGTTCCACACCACAGCCCGGTGCTCGAACAACGACCGAGTGGTAGCCAACGAGAACCCGACGTCCACCGCGGAAACGCCGCTCTCCACCAGCGCCACAACCCGCTCGACCTGAGCCTTCAACGACGCCTGCGACTTGGCCGACACCACCACCGGCGCCAAGTTGTCCACAGGCGCCGAGTTGTCCACAGATTCCAGCGAGCCCGCTTGACCAGCACTTTCACCCGGTACGCTGGAAAATGGGGGGATCCCCGAGGCCGGCGCCTCCAAGATCACGTGCGCGTTCGTGCCCGAGACGCCGAACGACGAGACGGCGGCACGGCGCGCCCGGTCGACCGCAGGCCACGAGGCGTTGCCGGTCAGCAGCTGGACCGACCCGGCCTCCCAGTCCACGTGCGACGAAGGCTCGTCAACGTGCAGCGTCCGCGGCACAACGCCATGGCGCAGCGCCTGCACCATCTTGATCACACCCGCGACTCCCGCGGCGGCCTGCGTGTGACCGATGTTCGACTTGATCGAGCCGAGCAGCAAAGGCGAGGTGCGGTCCTGCCCATAGGTGGCCAACAAAGCCTGTGCCTCGATCGGGTCACCCAAAGTCGTTCCGGTGCCGTGCGCCTCGACGACGTCAACGTCCGCAGTGGACAGTCCAGCCGAAGCCAGCGCCTGCCGGATCACCCGCTGCTGCGAAGGGCCGTTCGGCGCGGTCAAGCCGTTGGAAGCACCGTCCTGGTTGACAGCGGAGCCGCGCACGACAGCCAAAACGTTGTGCCCGTTGCG
>JAVXWK010000176.1:0-2748 GCA_032230575.1 Pseudonocardiales bacterium
CGCCTCCCCCACCCGAGCCGCGCGCACCTGGGCGACGTACGCCCGCCGCCTGGTCCGGACGTCCCCGCTGGCCGCTTCGACCGCCGCCACCCGCGCGGTGAACCTGGCTCCCGGGAACGACATCCGCGCGTCCGCTGTCGACACCCTCACCACCGCGCTGGTGGAGCTGGGCCGGTTCGAGGAAGCCCTGGCGCGGTTGCCGTTGACTCCCGAGACCCGTTGCCGCGCAGCCAGATGCGCAGTAGAGCTGGGCGACCACGCCGCCGCGGTCGCCCACCTGCGCGAGGCCGACGCGTTGGACGGCACGGAGCTGCTGCTGGCCGCCCGCGAGGCCATGACCGACGACCCGGCGAACGCCGTGGAACCGTTGACCCGGCTCGGTTCTCTGCCGGACTGGGGGTGGCGCGCCTCGCTGGAACTCGGCATCGTCGACTGCCTGACCGTGGTCAGCCCGTTCCGCCTCCAACAGGCCCGCGCGAACGCCCAAGGCTCCCTGCGCGACCTCGCCGATCACCACCTGCGCACTCTCGCGGCACTCTGCGGCGACGCCTCCGACCTCCCGCCCGCGACTTCCGAACTGTGGCAAGCCTTCCTGGCCGCCGACACCTCCGGCGCCCTGCACTACGCCGACACGCTGACCTCGTTCCCGGAAACCCACGGCATCCGAGCCCTGCTGGCCGCGTTGGAACGCGACGACCTCGCCCCGGCCTCGACGTTGCTGGACTGCGGCATCGGCTCCTGGACCAACCGCGGCCTGGCCCTGCTGGCGTTCGGCGAGCCGCAAGCCTGGACCGACCTCGACCGCTCCCCGTTCCTCGCCGCCGTGGCCGCGGTCCTGGTCCGCGACGTGACCCGCCTCCAGTCCGCGCACGGCACGTTCGTCTCGCTGGACAACAACCCGTGGCGCCGCCGCTGCGAGAAGGTCATGCGCGAGACGGGCATCCCGGTGCCGCGCCGAGGCCGGGGCGACGCGTCGGTGCCGAGCCATCTGCGCACGTTGGGCGTGACGAGCCGTGAGATGGACGTGCTGCTGTTGATCGCCCACGGCGCCACCAACGCGGAGATCGCCGTGAAGCTCTCCGTGTCCCGCCGGACCGTCGACACCCACGTCCGCAACCTGCTCGCGAAGACCGGTAGCACCCGAAGAGTGAATCTCAGCGCGCTCGTGTGACGAGGACGGTGCTGCGGCAGTTGACGCGGATCCTCCCGAGTGCCGCCGCGGAGCAGAAGCGCCGGCGCCTCCGTCAGAAGCCCTCACACACACGAGCATCTATTCGGCATAAGGAAACAGCGCGGACATTTCCAGCCATTCTGCGAAATTCAGGCGCAACACCCCACGCGGGCGGTAGCTTGGAGGGATTCCAAGCGCGAACCTGATTCTGTGAGATTTCGTTGGATGCCCCACGGGGGGCGGCGTCACGCCATCCACGACGAGTCGGCCAGGGGGCGGCTCGTCGAGACACTCTGCGGCCATCCTGTTGTGCCACAGCAGGTCAGCCTCTGGCGCGACAAGAACGTGTGGCCGACGTGCTGGGACTGCGACGGCGTCTGGCGTGAGAGCGAGGGGATCCTGCCATGGCCGCGGAAATCCTGACGGAGGATTTGCTCCGCATATCTCTTCAGCGGCTCTCGCGTGAGGTGGTGAAGAGTTATCCACAGTTCGGGGAGATGCTCGCGCAGAACATGTTGCGCACGTGCGGGCTGATTCCCGACCTCCAGCGCGCGGAGCACTATCGCGAGCTGGGAACGCTCCTCATCGACCTCGGCCGGCTGTACCTGGCCGAGGCCGACGCGCTGTCGACGGTGGAGGGGACTTGAAGAGCTAGGAGATCACGACGGCGCGGCCGTTCGTGTCGAACTCGTGCGCCAAGGTCTTCAGGGCCTGGCCACCGGCGGCCCACGCCGCCGTCCAGGTGAGGCATTCCGCCGCACCGTTGCCGCCGCGCTCGACCAGATCAACGCCGATCTCGTCGAGCCAGTCCCACGACGTCCCGCCGATGCCCGCGAGGAACGCTTCGTCCCACGTGCGCACCAGTTCGCGGATCGTGCCCTCGGTCCGCGCCCGTTCGTTGACCGACTTGATCCACGCCTGGCGCTCCTCCTCCGTGAGCACCTCGCCCGTCTCGGGTTCGCGGAATCCCGGCAGGTCGTGCGCCAGGCCACCCGACCCCACGTACAGCACCCGCCTGTCCGAGAAGAACTCGCCGACGCGGCGTCCCAGCGACGCCGCGCGGCGGAAGGACGCGTGGGGCGGCGAGGCGCAGTTGACGAAGATCGGCAGCACCGGCTTGGCGTCGATCTCGCCGAGCAGGTCGCGGGCCGTGTGGCCGAACGCGTGGTCCAGCGCGGCCTCGTAAGCGGTCGCAATGTCGAAGTCGTGCGACACCAGGTCCGCCACCAGACCGCGGCCCAGCGAGGAAGGCACGTCATACGAGCCGGACGGACCGGCGACGTCGCCCTGAGCCGTGGCCGACAGCACGACCGCGAACGTCGGCACCACGGCGCGGAACGCACGGCGGTGGTCCGTGCCGAAGAAGACCACGAGCTCCGGGTCGAACTCCGCCACGGCGGTGCGGGCGTCGGCGATCGCCGCGCGCACCGGGCCGTGGGGTGCGCTGGGCAGGGTGATCAGGTGCGAGGAGCAGACCGTCAGGCTATTCGTCACCCGGCCAGTCTAGGACCGCGACATCCGAGTCCACAGTAGACGAACGATCAGTGCCACAGGTCTCGCCGCACGTGCACTGGATC
>JAVXWK010000698.1:0-4495 GCA_032230575.1 Pseudonocardiales bacterium
AACCGAGCGCGACTGCGTTGGGAGACAGCGGCAGCGGGCGCGTACCGGATCGAGACGTCGAACGACGGCACCACGTGGACGACGGTGGCCGAGTACCCGCGACCGGACCTCAGCACGGTGGGCTGGCTCGACGTCGACGGACGGGCGGGGTTCATCGCTCGATCGTCCGAGCCGATCACGGTGCAGGGCGACACGATCGTCCTGCCGCCGGGAGTCGTCGAGGGTTACGTACGAGCCGACCTGCGGTCGATCTCGTCGCAACCGGTGCCGGAATGCCCGCCCTCGGTACGGGCGAGCACCGCCGACGGCTTCCTCAGCCTCTTCAACCTGTCGGACACCGACGTCACCGGAACGGTCCGGCTGCGCGGCACCCGGCTGTACCGAGGCACCCAGGTCACCACGTCCGACGGCACGGAGTACGCGCTCACCCTGCCCGCAACCACCGCCCGGATCGAGGCGCCTTGGTTCACCGCCCGAGGCATCCCGGCAGGCATCACGGCCGTGGTGCGGGACGCACGACGGGTCACGTTCAGCGGCGGCCCGGCGCGGTTCACGTTGACCCACCGCGACGGCGGCACCCTGGCGATCGTGCTCGGGCGCTCCGAGCGCACGGTGACCATGCCGGGTGCTCAACCCTTCCCGTTCAACGACCTCGCGCTCGGCCGCGTCACGTTCCCGAACTCGGTCCTGCCACCCGGCATGAGCGATCCGGCCGCGGCGGTGGACGGTTCGCCGCACACCGCCTGGACTCCAGGGCGAAACGGCCGGATGGTCGTCGACCTCGGCGCGACCTACCGCATCAAGGCAAGTCTGAAGTGGACGGACGGACCCGTACCGCCGCACACCGTCACGTACAGCGTCGACGGCAGAACCTATGGACCGATCACAACCGCCAGGTACGTGGCCGTCTCGACCGGGTGGCGGCCGGGGCAGGCGTCGCTCAGGAGCATCTCGGTGACCGAAGGGGATCCCGTTGGCTGACAAGAAAGCCGTGTGGCTGGTCGCGCTCACCCTGACCGCCCTCGCCACACCGGTGGCCAACGCCGCGACCACGATCTACGAAGCCGAAAACGCCACACGGACAAGCGGTGTCGTAGAGTCCAACCACGACGGCTACACCGGAACAGGTTTCGTCAACTTCGACAACGCGATCGGCAGTTCGCTCGAGTTCACCACCTACACCGCGCGCACCGCCTCGCACGACCTGGTTTTCCGCTACGCCAACGGAACGACCGCCGACCGGCCGCTGGAGATCACCGTCGACGGCACGCCCGCCACGGTGTCGTTCGAGAGCACCGGCGCGTGGACGGCGTGGGCGACCAGGACACTCACTCTTGAACTGCCGCAAGGAACCCACACGATCCGCGCCACCTCCACCACGGCCGAAGGCGGCCCGAACCTCGACTCCCTGACCGTCGCGAACTCCATCGAATCACCGAGCCCGCGCGACTGGTCTACGGCTGTCATCGACTCGACGATCGCGACCCGTCCGGCAACGTCGCTCGGCCTGGGTTACACCGACACGTTGTTCCTGCACAGCGTGTACCTCGTCCACCAGCGCACAGGCCGTTACCTCGACTACCTCGAGGAGTGGGGCAACGCGCGCGTCCGGGCCGACGGCAGCACCGGCAACCCGTACAACGACCTCGACAGCATGCTGGCGGGCAACATCTTCCTCGACCTCGCTCAGGCGACCGGCGAGGAACGCTACCGCCTGGCCGCCCAGCGCATCCGCGACCGCGTCGCCACCTACCCGCGCACGTCCGACGGCGGCCTGATCCACAACGTCGCGTTCACCGGTCAGCTGTGGGCCGACGGGGTCTTCATGGCGCAGCCGTTCCTCGCGCGGGCGGGCGACGTCGACACCGCGACCCACCAGCTCTCCCTCTACTACGAACACCTGAAGAACCCGGAAGGCCTGCTGCGTCACGCCTACGACGAGCGGACCGGCCAGTCGCCCGAGGTGTGGTGCCGCGCGGTCGGCTGGTTCGGCATGGCCACCGTGGACGTGCTGCGGAACGTGCCGCGCACCCACCCCGACCGCGCCAAGCTGGTGGAGATCGTCCGGCACCTCGCGGACGGCTATCGACGGCTCCAGGACAAGAGCGGTCTGTGGTTCCAGCTGCCCGTCAAGCCCGAGCTCGCGGGCAACTGGCTGGAGACGTCGTGCTCGAGCATGTACACCTACACCATCTCCCGGGCGGTGAAGCAGGGCGTGCTGAGCCCGTCGTACCTGCCGGTCGCCCGTCGCGGCTACCGGGGAGTGCTCGGCAAGGCGTCGATCGGGTCCGACGGCCGGACCGCGATCGCGGACATCAGCGTCGGCACGAGTGTGGGCGACGAGGCCTACTACCTGCGCCGGGCCCGTGCGGTGAACGACTTCCACGGCCTGGGCGCGTTCCTGATCATGAACGAGGAGTTGGTTTAGCTCCCGGACAGTTGGCAATCCAATGGCATGTTCGACGGATTGCGATCCGCCGCACGCGAGAGCGTGGTCAGGGCGTTGTGGGACGTGCCGAGGCTCCTGCGGCATCCGGTGTGGCGCACCGCCGATCCGGGCCAGGGCAACGGCTTGGGCGTGGTGCTGGTGCCAGGTTTCGGCGCGGGCGAGGTGAGTCTGTCGCCGGCCGCCTCGTGGCTGCGGGCGCGCGGCTACCGGCCGGCCGCCGCCGGTGTCGGGTTCACCGTCGGCTGCACCGCGGAACTGCTGGCGAAGGTCTTGCGCACCACCGAGAAGCACGCCGAGCGCACTGGTCGCCCGGTCGTGCTGCTCGGTCAGAGCCGTGGCGGTGGCATCGCGCGCCTCGCCGCCGCCCGGCACCCCGAGCTCGTGCACGGCCTGGTGATGCTGGGCAGTCCGGTGCTCGACCCACTGGGTGCGCACCCCAACGTCATGCGCGTCGCTCGGTTCCTCACTCGACTCGCCGCGGCCGGGGTGCCGGGGCTGCTCGACGACGACTGCATGCGGGGACCGTGCTTCGACGAGCATGTGAAGACGCTCGCCGAACCGTTGCGGGTGCCCGCGATCTCGGTCTTCTCCAAAGAGGACGGAATCGTGCCGTGGCGGCTGTGCCAGGACCCGTACGCCGAGTGCGTCGAGGTGCGCAGCACGCACACCGGTATGGGGTTCGACCCGCACGTCTACGAAGTCCTGAGTCCGAAGCTCGCCGCCTGGGCTCAGGTCACCGGAACGATGCGCGCGTCCAGCAGGGAGCCGTCCACAATGTCCAGCAGCCCGATCGTCCCCTGCGGCTGACGCCGTTTGTCGGTGGGTGAGCCGGGGTTGAAGACGCGGAACCCGTCCTCCTGCTCGTCCCACGGGATGTGCGAGTGTCCGAACACGACGAGCCGGGCCGAGGGGAACCTGCGACGCATCCGAGCCAGCCGTCCGGTCTTCTGACCGCTGTCGTGAACCATCGCGACCGGTAGCCCCTCGATCTCGAGCTCGACGGTCTCCGGCGCGCCCCACGCCACCACGTCGGGCCCGTCGTTGTTGCCGCACACCGCGACGACCGGCGCGTATTCGGACAACTCCTCCAGCACCGGAGCGACGCAGACGTCACCGCCGTGCAGGATCAGGTCGGCGGACCGCAGATGCGCGGCCACGGCCGGTGGGCACCGCTTCCAGAACCGCGGCGCGTGGGTGTCGGACAGCACGACGACTCTCACGACTGCCGACCGTACCGAAAGAGCAGCGGCAAGTGGCCTCGTAGGTCGGACCATATCTGTATCGATAGAAATATCGGCAGCATCTAGCGATAGGTATCTCCATACCTATATGGTCCGGCACCATGAAGTCACGAGAGGTCGAGGCCGACCTGCTGGACGCGGCGCTGACCACCGCCCACTCCGGGCTGGTCACCGCGTTCGGGCACGTGTCGGTCCTGATCGGCGACCGGGTGCTGATCACGCCGCCTCGCCCGCTGGGATCCCTCACGCTCACCGATCGGGCCGTCACGCTCGACCGGACCGCGACCGAACTGCCGGAAGGCACACCCAAAGAAGCGTGGATCCACCTCGCCATCTACCGCACACGCCCGGACGTGCGAGCGATCTGCCGCGCCCAGCCCGAGACGGCCACCGCGCTCACCTCGGGAGGCGTGCCGATCCGGCCGCTGCACGGGCAGGGCGCGTTCCTCGGGCCCGAGGTGCCGGTGTTCGACGACCCGCGTCTGGTCCGCGACGAACAGCGCGCCGCCGAACTCGCCGACGCACTCGGCCGGGCACCCGCGCTCCTGATGCGGGGCAACGGCGCGGTGACGGTCGGCGAGGACGTCGGCCAGGCCGTCGCACGGATGTGGCTTCTCGAGGCTTCTGCCCGGATCAACGCGCAGGCCGCCGCCGCCGGGCGGCCGCGCGCGCTGTCCACGAACGAACAGGCGGCCTGGCTCGCCGCCGAGACAGAACTGCTGAGCCGTCTTTGGTCACACCTGCGAGCTGACACGCCAAAAACCAGTGCAAAGGGACAGTCATGATCACGTTGCACGACATCGCG
>JAVXWK010000216.1:0-2679 GCA_032230575.1 Pseudonocardiales bacterium
GTGTGCGAGACGGCCGGCACGACCACCGCCGATCTCTGGCCGGTCGGGGCACGCCCGCGGACCCTGGACGTGCCCGGCGTGGTCGAGTGGCTGACGTCGATCGCGACCGGGGCGACGGTCGGGGTCACCGCCGCCGGAACCGGTCACCACAACCCGCATCCCGAGGTCGTCTACCTGCCGCTGACCGACGCCGAGCCGATCACCGTGCACCTGGCGTGGCCTTCGGCGCCGGCCCATCCGTCGACGGCGGCGTTCGTGGCGCTGGCTCAGCGGCACCTGGCCGCCACAGCCGAAGCTGCAGCATCGCCGCGAACCGGGCGTTCGGATCGCTGAGATCGATCTCCCCGACCTCGGACAACCGCCGCAGCCGATACCGGAACGTGTTGGGGTGTACGAAAACAGCGGCCGAGGCGGCGGCGACGTCGCCGAACGCGTCCAGCCACGCACCGAGCGTCTCGACCAGGTTGCTGCTGTGCGTGCGGTCGTAGTCGATCAGCCGCGCGACCGGCCCGGTCACCGTGTCGCCGCGCTCGGCGATGAGGTCGGACATCTCCAGCAACAGTCCTTCACCGTGCACATCGGACACTCGCGCGACCGGGAAGGACGCCCTTCCCGCGCGCAACACCCGCAGCACGAGATCCGCTCCGGCGCGGGAACGGGACAGCGACAAGCCGTCCGCGACCTCGCCGACGCCCACGAGCACGTGGTTCCCGATGCGGTTGTGGAAGTCCGTGGCGATCCGCAGAGCCCGATCTTCTGACTCCGCCGGGAGAATCGCGTAGGCCACATCGCCGATCAACGCCGCCGCGGCGCGTGGATGAACCGCGGTCAGGTGCATCGCGAGCGCGTCGGCGATCTGCTGCCGTTCCGCCAGCAACCGGGCGTGCCCGGCGGGATCGTCGCCGTGCGAGTGAGCGAGCGCCAACGCCAGCACCACGCACGCCTGATCAGCAAGACCCAGTCGTCGAACCGCTTCCGCCGCGCCCGCACCACCTTCCACGGCGGTGCTGACCAGATCCGCGCGCAGCCGGCGTTCGACATCCGCACCAGCCCGTTGGCGCATCATGTGCAACGCCACCAGCTTGGCCGCGTCGCAGAACGCCTGCGACCGGTCGGCGGGCAACGGTTTCCGCACCGCGGCCCAGATCGAGCCGAGGAACTCGTCGCCCGCCCGGACCGCCACCGCGACCCGCGGCAGGCACATCGTGCCGTCGTGAGCAGGCAGGCCCTCGATGTAGACGGGCTGGTCGCTGCGGTAGAGCTGCTGGAACACCCCGCGCGACTCCAGGATCTGCGAGTAGTGGGCGGGCACCTGGCGACCGAGGATCGTCTCGACGCGCGAGGAGTCGGCCTCGTGCTGGCGTCCCGAGAACGCGAGGACGCGCGAGCTGCGGTCCTCGATCGTCACCGGGGCGCCGATCAGCGACGCGACGGCGTTGGCCAGGGCGAACAGGTCCCCGGCCGGGACACCGCCGAGCGTTTCGGACGGATCCACCTCGCCCTCGGCCAGCAGCGAGCGGAGCATGGCGGCGAGCTGCGTCCACGACGCGCCCGGTGCCAGGCCGAGCAGGGCCACACCAGAGCGGTCGACGGCTTCGGCGATCTCCTCGGTCACGTCGACCGGGCCGCGGACGACGAGTGCGGCCGCGCCGACCTTGCCCAGAAGGTCGAGGATCTCGGCGGGGTCCTGGACGCCGACGCCGAGCACCAGCGCCGACGGTGGCAGCACCTGGTCGTCGTGCGGGTCGTGGATGACCACGCCGCCGATGTCGACGGCGCGGCCCGGGTCGCCGCGGACCAGGTCGATCAGGGTGGTGCCGAGATCGTCGAGGACGCGGGCGAGACCTGTTCGAGGACTCATGACACCACCCTGCCAACCGTCTACAGAGGAATCCAGCCGGAGCGCGGCCGAGGCTGTTCGGCGCCGGCCGTCAGAGAGCGGTCGTCACCGGCACCCACTCCGTCTTCACCGTCACCGCGTCCAGCGCGTCGGGCAGCGGTGTCACCCCGAGCCCGGGTCCGGTCGGCACCTTCAAGTGTCCCTCGTCCAGCACGAACGGCTCGGTGATGTCCATCTGGTAGTAGCGGTCCGACGCCGACGTGTCGCCGGGCAGCGTGCAGCCGGGCAACGCCGCCAGCGCCACGTTCGCGGCCCGGCCGATGCCCGTCTCGAGCATGCCGCCGCACCACACCGCGATGCCGTTGGCCGCGCACACGTCGTGGATGCGCCGCGCTTCCAGGTAGCCACCGACCCGGCCGGGCTTGATGTTCACGATCTGGCACGCGCCGAGCTTGATCGCGTCGGCGGCCGACCGGGCCGAGGTGATCGACTCGTCGAGACAGATCGGCGTCCTCACCACCTTGGCCAGCTCCGCGTGGGCGAGGACGTCCTCCTCGTCCAGCGGCTGTTCGATCAGCAGCAGGTCGAACGGGTCGAGCCGCGCGAGGTGCCGTGCGTCGGCCAGCGTGTAGGCGGTGTTGGCGTCGACCTGCAGCAACACGTCCGGGAACCGCTCGCGTACCGATCGAACCGCTTCGACGTCCCAGCCCGGCTCGATCTTCAGCTTGATCCTGCGGTAGCCCTGCTCGAGGTAGCCGCCGACTGCGTCGAGCAGTTGCGGGATCGAATCCATGATGCCGACCGACACGCCGGAATCGACCGCCGATTTCACGCCGCCG
>JAVXWK010000278.1:0-5961 GCA_032230575.1 Pseudonocardiales bacterium
ACCCGTCGACGACAAATCCCTCGTACCGGGGTCCGTAAGGCTTGGGCCGCACGCGCACCGACACCTCGGTGATCACGCCGAACAGCCCCTCACTACCCAGCACGAGCTGCTTCAGATCCGGCCCGGCAGCAGAAGCGGGCGCGGCACCGACGACCCATTCACCGACCGGCGTGGCCACGCGAACGGACTCCACCATGTCCTCGAACCGGCCATAACCGGAGGACGCCTGCCCCGCGGACCGAGTAGCCGCGAACCCGCCGATCGTGGCCCGCTCGAACGACTGCGGCACATGCCCGAGCGTGAACCCGTGCTCCCCCAGCAACCGCTCAGCCTCAGGCCCCGTGAGCCCAGCCTGCAACACAGCCACCCGTGACACCGGATCCACGGAAACCAGCGAGCCAAGACCGGCCAGGTCCAGGGCAACCACGGCGGACTTGTCTCCACGCAGGGCTTCCACCCCACCCACGACGGACGTACCACCACCGAACGGCACCACGGCGACGTCGTGCTCAACGCAGACCTTCAACACCTCGACGACCTCGTCAGGCGTAGCAGGCTGGACAACGGCATCCGGCACCGAAGGCGTCCCGTGGCCGCGGTGCCGCAACAGGTCCAAGTAGGACAGCCCACCGGCCCGGCCCAGGCGGTCGACCGCATCCACCGACACCGTGCACACCGCCTCCAACGCCGTGAAGGCATCAGCGGACAGCTCCGAGGCAGGAGCCGTCAGAGGCACCTCCTCGAGGGGCTCCCCCAGCCCAACCCGCTGGCTCAACCAAGCCAGCGCATGCGGCGGCAACGGCACAGTTTCAGTGGTCCAACGAGCCCGAGTCACTGCTACAGTGTTACACATGACGTCTCAACGTCACACCCACGACGCGCTGCTGGATGCGACGCGTGAGTGTGTTCTAGAGGTGGGCGTACGCCGAACCACCCTCACTGACGTGGCAAAACGCGCCAACGTGAGCCGAATGACCCTCTACCGCCGCTACCCGGACGTGGACCACCTGGTCCGCGCCCTGATGACCAGGGAGTTCGCCGCTCTCCTGGAACAGGTCGAGCAAACCGCCGCCAAAGGCAACGCGCGAGAACAACTGGTCAACAGAGCAACAGCAGCAATCAGGGGCCTCTCGAGCAACCCGCTGATGCAGCGAGTCCTCCAGCTCGACGCCGAACTGATGCTCCCGTACCTGACCGACCGCCTCGGCAGCACCCAACGCCTGGTGGAGCAGTTCCTGATCGGGCAGATCGAAGCCGGCCACCTCGACGGCTCGATCCGGTTCGGCGACGCGAAGACGCAGGCGCGCGTGGTGCTGCTGACCACGCAGTCGATGGTGCTCTCCACGAGGCCCGCCACGTCCGGGCTCGACTTCACCTCACTGCTGGACGAGCTGGCCAAGCAGCTGGACGGAGCTCTGCGACCGTGAACACGTCCCTGAACGCCACCCGCCGCGCACAAGACCTCCAGGCGGCACAGGAAGAAGTCGCCGACGTCCTCGTGATCGGCGGCGGGGTCACGGGCACGGGCGTCGCGCTCGACGCGGCGTCCCGTGGCCTCAGGACCGTGCTGCTGGAGGCGCACGACCTGGCGTTCGGGACGTCGCGCTGGTCCAGCAAGCTCGTCCACGGCGGCCTGCGCTACCTCGCGAAGGGCGACGTGAAGCTCGCCCACGAGAGTGCGGTCGAGCGCGGCATCCTGATGACCAGGACCGCGCCGCACCTCACCCGCACGCTGCCGATGCTGTTCCCGTTGCACCAAGGCGCGAACCACTTCGTGATGGCAGGCCTCAAGGCGGGCAACGCCCTGCGCATCACCGCCGGCACGCCCGCCAGCGTGCTGCCGCGGCCGCGCCGGGTCCCGAAGCACGAAGCGCTGGCGCTGGTTCCCGGCCTCGACCCGGCCGGCCTCACGGGCGGCCTCCTCAACTACGACGGCCAGCTGGTCGACGACGCCCGCCTGGTCGTCGCCCTCGCCCGAACGGCCGCCGGGTACGGCGCGAGAATCATCACCCGCGCGAAAGTCCTGACGCTGCAAGGCGATGGCGCCGAAGTCCTGGACACGCTCACCGGCACCACGTTCGGCGTCAGGGCCAAAGCGGTGATCAACGCGACGGGCGTCTGGGCAGGCACCCTCGCACCCGTGAACCTCCGCCCGTCCCGCGGCTCACACCTGGTCGTGGACGCGAAAACCGTTGGCCTGACCGGAACAGCGCTCACGATCCCGGTACCCGGCGAACGCAACCGCTACGCACTCCTGCTCCCCCAGGCGAACGGCCGCGCCTACCTCGGCCTCACCGACGAGCCGGTCGACGAGATCCCGGACGTGCCTCAGGTTCCGGAGTCCGATGTGGACTTCCTGCTCGATACCGCATCCGGTGTCCTGCAACGGAAGCTGACGCGCGCGGACGTCATCGGCAGCTACGCCGGCCTGCGCCCGTTGCTCGAGGCCGAGGGCCAGACCGCGGACCTGTCCCGCCACCACGCCGTGCTCAGGGCCCCGAACGGCGTGATCACGATCGTCGGCGGCAAGCTCACCACGTACCGCAAGATGGCGGCCGACGCTGTCGACGCCACGCACCTGACGCAGATCCCCTGCCGCACCAAGGACATCCGCCTGGTCGACGACAGGCCGCACCCGACCACGCCGATCGCGCCGGGCGTCACCGAGGCCGACGTCGTCCACGCGATCCAGCACGAGGGTGCGCTGGACGTCGACGACATCCTCGATCGGCGCACACGAATCGGACTGGTACCGGCGGACCGCGAGAAAGCGGCGCCGGAGATCGCGAAACTCCTCGCCGCCGTATAGCGAAAGGGCGTCTGCAAGTACCGTCAACACGAAGTCGGCAGTACTTGCAGACGCCCTCGGCGCAAGAACTCAGCTCACTCGCCGATGACCGGCTTCGCGGCCTTGGGCGGGTCGACCAGGGCCTCGCCCTCCAGCCGCACCTTCCGCTTGTGCTCGCTGTTGCCGCCACCCTGCTGACCGCCGGCACCGGCGCCCATGCCTCCGCCCATCATGCCGCCGCCGGCACCACCACCGGCACCGCCACCAGGACCGTGGGCACCGCCACCACCGGCTCCGGCAGGACCGTGCGCACCGCCGGCAGCCATGACACCGGCCGCGCCACCGAACTGCGTCGCCGACGTACCACCGGCACCGCCACCACCGGCCGGGCCGCCGAGGCCGGCGGGCATGCCGCCGCCACCGCCACCGCCGCCGCCCTTGGGGATGCCGCCGCCCCCGCCACCACCGCCGCCGCCACCGGCAGCAGCCGTCGCGGCGTGGTCAGTGGTCGTCGGCCGGTACCAGTCGGCGTTCGTCGTGGTCGGCGTGGCGCCGAACGACGGAGGCGTCGTGACGCCACCAGCCGTGGTGGTCCTGTCCTGCTCCCAGTGGCCAGGAACCCAATGGCCCTGACCGGTGCCGCCGGTACCGCCCGGGCCGCCGATACCGGGCATCTCACCGCGCGGAACGCCCACTCCGCCGCTACCACCGCCTGGGGGCCGGTGGTGATCGGCGTCGGTGTGGCCGCTGCCGGGAAGGTGGTGATCCGCGTCCGTGTGACCGGGAGGCAGACCCACGCCACCCGAACCGCCGCCCGCACCACCGCGCACGCCAGTGGGCGGGGTGTAGGAACCGCCGCCGGCCGCCGGGTTGCTCCACCCGGACTGGTAGTCGCCCGGGTTGCCGCCGGCGCCAGGGGTGAACTGGGTGACCGGCCGGCCGTCAGGCCCGGTCAGGCCGCCCTGGTAGGCGCCGGCGCCACTCGAGTACGTCCCGCCCGCGCCCGCGTGGGCCTGGTTCTGGTGGCCGCTGTCGATACCGCTGAAGCCACCCGAGGTCGGCCGGCTGATGCCGCCCGCGCTGCCTCCACCGGCCTTCTGCGCCATCGACGAGATCGCGTCGATGATCTGCTCGGCCATCTTGGCGATCTGCGAGACCGACTTGACCAGGTCCATCAGCTTCTTGACCGAGCCGAGCAGCTTCTGGATGAAGTCCGCCAGCTTCTTCGCGTACTTGACCGCGGTGGACACGATGTCCGCGATCGCACCCGCGATGGCCGCGCCGAACGTGAGGATCGACGCCGCCAGCCACTGGATGATCTTCATGACCATGTCGGCGACGGCCTGGCTGATCAGGTCCATGATCTGCTTGCGGACCTCGGCGACGAGCTTGCCCGCGCCCTCGACCGCCGCGGCGATCCCGTGCGTCGCCTTGGAGATCGACTCCATGCTGTCGGCGTGCTTCTTGGCCGCCGAGCGGTAGGCGTCGGCCGCCTTGCCCTGCCACTCACGGGTCTGCGAGACGCAGATGCGCTCGTACTCGGTCGCGATCTCCTGCACCTGCTGGCCCGCCGACCGGTAGGTGCCCGCCATCCTGGAGATGGACTCCGGGCTGCCGAGCAGCGCGTCGAACGGCTCGCGCAGGAAGTCGACGTGCTGGATGGCCCAGCTGAAGCCCGCGGCGAGGAAGCCGCTCAACGGGTTCCCGGACATGCCGACCATGCCCATGGCCGTGTTGGCCATGCCCAGGCCGGCGTTGACCCAGTCACCGCGCTCGATGGACGAGTACGTGTTCGAGATGTTGCTGATCAGCTGCTGAGGGTTGCCCTGGGACGCCTGCGTGGTCATCCTCGACCTCCGTTGAAGCCGAACATGTTGTCCAGGTCGACCTGCTCGTACTGCTCGATGGTCTCCTTGAGACCGGTGCCCATGTCCATCAGCGAGTTCGCGGCCTTGCCGAGCACGTCCTGCCCGAGGCCGGCCTTCTCGAGGATGAACTGGGCCAGGAAGCCGCAGATGACGCCGAAGGCCTCAGTGGTGAGCGAGCCCGGGTCGCACGTCTCGGTGGCCTTGCGCAACCGATCGGTGAGCCGGTCCACGTTCTTGGCGTGGTTTCTCAGCTCGTCGAGATCGATGTTGAAGTGCTGCTGCATGCTCTAACCCCCTCCTGCACTCAGGCCATGACGTCGGGCGGGTTGGTGAAGTACTCGTCGTCGGGCCGAAGGTCCTTGCGCTCCAGCTCCGACTTCGGTTCTTCCTCGTCGGTTCCGTCGCCCGCGTATCCGTTCGGCATCTGCGCCTTCACGAAGTCGAGCGCCGGGCTCTCGCCGACGAACTCGCCCATGATCTGCACGACGCGGCCTGATGCCTCACGCTGGGCCTTGGTGGAGGCGGCGAGCACGGCTGCGGCGATCTCGCTGGGGTCCATGCCGCGAGCCTCTGGCTTGATCTGCAGGTCTGTCAGCACCCCCGTGGCGTTGACAGTCACCGTGATCAGGCCGTCCGGCGAGCTTGCGCTCCCACCTACACCGCCGAGCTGGCCGACAGCCTGCTCAGCCTGCTGCTTCGCCTGCTCGATCTTGGCCCCGTACGTCTTGAGCCACTGATCGGGGTCGATGGTCTCCATGGTCACCCCCGTTGAGTGAATTGGTCGTTCGTTCGATTCGCCGTAGACGCCCGTATCGTTTCACTCGTTCCCTGCTCACCGATACTTTGAGTCCGATTACCGCCATCCGGGCTAACGAAGGGGTACACCGTGCCTGAGGGGGTGCTGGAGATCGACTGCATCTCCAAGCGCTACGGGGAGGTCGTCGCCCTGCGGGACATGTCCTTCGACGTGCGCGCTGGCGAGCTCTTCGGGTTCGTCGGCAGCAACGGAGCCGGGAAGACCACGGCCATGCGCATCGCGCTGGGCGTGCTCGCCGCCGACTCCGGTGAGGTGCGGTGGAACGGAAGAGCCGTCGACCTGGACACGCGCCGCCGCATCGGCTACATGCCGGAGGAGCGGGGTCTGTACCCCAGGATGAAGGTGCTCGACCAGTTGGTCTACCTCGCCGAGCTGCACGGCATGAGCACCAACGAGGCCCACACGAGCGCGGAGAACTGGATCGCGCGGCTCGGCCTGCGCGATCGCCGCACGGACGAGGTGCAGCGGCTGAGCCTCGGCAACCAGCA
>JAVXWK010000285.1:0-5360 GCA_032230575.1 Pseudonocardiales bacterium
GGTGAGCGCCACCTGCGCCTCGACCGCGAGCGCCGGGTGGCAGCAGGTGAAGATCAGCTCCAGCCGCTCGTCCGGGAACGTCGTGGCGTCCACCTCCACTCGCGCCGCGAGCAGGTCGTACCGCGCGACGAGGGCGCGGTCGCGGCGGATGCGGTCCGTCGCCCGGTTGCGGGCCGTGCGCATCAGCCACGCACGCGGGTTGTCCGGCACGCCGTCGCGCGGCCACCGGTCGGCGGCGATCGCGAACGCCTCCTGCGCGGCCTCCTCGGCGAGGTCGAAGTCACCGAGGAAGCCGACCAGGGTGGCGAGAACGCGGCCCCACTCCTCGCGGAAGACCTGCTCGGCCGCGGTTACCAATAGACCTCAGACGGGCGGATCTCGACGGCACCGCCGTACCGCGCCGCCGGGACGCGCGAGGCCACCTCGATGGCCGCGTCCAGGTCGTCGGCCTCCAGGATGAACCAGCCGCCGACCGCCTCCTTCATCCCGACGAACGGCCCGTCCGTGGTGAGGGTCCTGCCGCCCTCGACCCGCACGGTGGTCGCGTTCTCGGCACGGCCCATCGGCAGCCCCGGCGTGACACCGGGCGTGGAGTTGATGCCCTGGTAGTCCGCGCGGACCTGCTGCTGCTCCTCGTCGCTGAGCGCGGCCTGCTCGTCGAGCGCGCCGCCTTGGTAGATCAGCATCACGTACTTCATCGCTGCCCTCCTCGTCCGACCTCGGTGGGTCGCAGTAAGACGAACGGCGAGCCGCGATTTCGACACCCGCCTAGAAGAAGGTGCCGCAGAACGGCTTCTGGGGCACGACGAACAGCGCGTCGGCCTGGTCGAAACGCGCTCCCGTGATCCGCTTCGTAGCCGCGAGCTGCGAAAACGTGGTATCTCCGAAGTAGACGGCGCCGAGGAGGTCGACCGGGATCGTGATGTCGGCCGGCGCGTCCACCCGTTCGGCTCCGTCCGCCGACACCCGATAGCGGCCGTCGTTGTGGGGCAGCAGCTTGTCCTGCACCTCCAGCACCACGGCATCAGCGGCGCCGTACGTGCGGGCCTGGAGCATGCGCCGGACGTCCACCAGCCGGAGCCAGATCTCGTCGAACACGTCCTTGGTGTGGACGACGCGCGGATCCTCGAACAGCCACGACACCGGCTCGTCGAGCGCGATGTCGGCTTCGATCTGGTCGACGAGGTCCAGCCGCGACGCGTAGATCCACAGATCCCGCCACGCGTCGTCGTTCGCCCACACCATGTCCTCAACGGACATCCGGTGCTTGAAGTCCTTCTCCTCGGACACCTCGTAGGTCAGGAAACCGTCGTCGCCGTCTGGTCCACTGTGGACGACGGTGACCGACTTCTCCGCATCGGACTTGCGATCACGCGCCCGCGCCCACCAGCCGGCCCACCGGCCGATCTGGCCCGGCCTCGTCAGCCCGACGGCCTCGTGCAGCTCCGGCAACAGCTTGTCGGCGGTGTCCTGGTCGATCATCCGAACCCGCCCGGTCATCTCCCCCGTGACCACGGTGCGCTTGGCGTCGATCTCCACGGACCGCCACCGCCCGGCCAGGCCGTAGCCGAACCGGCCGTAGATGCGCCCCTCGGAGGCGCGCAGAGTGGCCACCGGATCGGGCAGCTTCTCGAGTTGCTCGCGCATCAGCGCAGTCAGCACGCCACGGCGCGTGTAGTCGGCACGCACGCCCACACGTGAGACGGCCGCGTGCGGCACAACGGCGCCACCAGGCACCACAAGAGAGGAGCCGTAAGACTGGGTCGTCCCGATCATCTCGTCGCCGTCGAACGCGGCGAGGACCCGGCCAGGCTCGTACGAGGGGAGAACGACCTGCCACTGCTCGTCGTTCGGAACCTGCATGTGCATGGCGCGCCGGAACACCGCGGTGTGGGTGCGGAACTGCGCTTCATCGGTGAGAACGCGGATCTCGGTCACGCCCGCGATCGTCGCTCACCCGCGACCGCGGCCGCACCTCAGTTTCCGCACTCAGACGACCGTGCCGACACAAAAGCCTCCCCCGCGGACGTCTCGGGGGAGGCTTTCGGAGCGCGCGGGATCAGCCCGTGGGCTGGCCCACCTCGTACTCGCCGTCCTCGGTCTTGACGACGATCTTGACCTTCTTGTCCTTGCCGCCGACCTGGACCTTGCACTCGAACGAGGTGTTGGGCTTGACCTCGTTCTCACCGCTGCAGGTCGCGCTGCCGACGTCGGAGATCTTGTACTCGTCCTTCAGGATCTGGACGATGCCGGTCTGCACGGCGGTGTTGTCGAAGATCTTCTTCTTGAAGAAGGCCGGCGACACGAACCCGGCGAACAGGACACCACCGACGAGCAGCACCACGACGACCGCCGCGACCCAGATGGCCGCGCTGGACTTCTTCTTCGGCGGCACGGGAGCGCCGTAGCCCGGCTGCTGCCCGTACGGGTTGGGCTGCTGGCCGGGGTACTGCTGCGTCTGCTGGCCATACGGGTCGCCCTGCACGGGCGTGCCGTACGGGTTCGACTGAGGCTGCTGCGGGGGCACGCCGTACTGCTGCGTCTGCTGCTGCGACGGATCGAAACCGGGATACGGCTGCTGCTGCCCCGGCTGGGGCTGCGGCGGGCCGTAGGGGTTCTGAGCCGGGAAGCCGCCGGACGGTGTGCCGGGAGGGAAACCGCCACCGTAGGGCTGCTGCGGCTGTTGCGGCTGCTGCGGCTGGCCCCAGGGCTGCTGCGGATCGTTCCCTCCGGACGGTCCGTACGGGCTGCTCATCTGTCGACCTCCGTGTGTACGACGTTGCGGCGCGATCCAACCACACCGTTGACGTCAGTCTTTACTCCGACTCGCAAAACCTTCGTCAGCTCCATGTCACATCATCGCCACAACTCCGTGGCGCAGCGCGTCGACGGCCTTGGCCGCGGCCGCGCCGACCGGGTCCTGGCGTCCGAGCACCTCACGGATCTGGTCCAGAAGGTCGATCACCTGACGGCACCAACGGACGAAGTCGCCTGCTCCGAGCTCGTTCCCGCCCGCCTCGGCCGCGCTGAGAACCTTCTCCAGCGACTCGCCGCGCGCCCAGCGGAACACCGGCCACGCGAAGCCCGGATCGGGCTGCCGGGTGATGCGCTCCAGCTTGTGGCGGCGCTCGTCGTCCTCGATCTCCGCCCACAGCCGGACGGTCTTGAGCATCGCGTCCGCCACCGGCCCCTGCGGCAGGCGTGCCTCGACCGGACCGTCCCGCCGCGCCTCGTAGACCAGCGACGACACGACGGCGGCGAGCTCCTCCGGCTTGAGGCCCTTCCACGCGCCGGTGCGCAGGCACTCGGCGGCGAGCAGGTCCGACTCGCTGTAGAGCCTGGTCAGCCGCTTGCCGTCCTGCGTCACCTCGTCGGCCTCGCTCAGGTAGCCGCGCTCGCGCAGCAACGCCCGGATGCGGTCGAACTGGCGCGCCAGCGAGTGCGTGGTAGCGGCGACCTTGCGCTCCAGCTGCTCGGTCTCGGCCAGCAGCCGGTGGTACCGCTCACCCCACCGCGCGTGGTCCTCGCGCTGGTCACAGCCGTGGCACGGGTGCACGCGCAGGGCCCGGCGCAGCGTCGCGAGCTCGGGGTCGTCGTCCGCCGTCGTCTTCTTGCGGCCGCGCGACGGCACCGTGATGCCGGTGTTGCGGATCGACGACGCGAGGTCGCGCCGCGACTTGGGCGAGCGCACGTCCACCTGCCGGGGCAGCCGGATGTGGCCGAGCACCTCGACCGGCGCCGGGAAGTCCGCGGACGTCAGGCGGCCCGACCAGCGGTCCTCCGTGACGACCAGCGGCCGTGCCTCGCCCAGCGGCTCGATGCCGGGGTCGATGACGACGGCGAGACCACTGCGCCTTCCGGACGGCACCGCGATCACGTCGCCCTTGCGCAGCGTCTCCAGCGACTTGGCCGTCTCGATGCGGCGCGAGTTGGTGTTCTGCTTGGCCAGCTGCTTCTCGCGGTCCGCGATCTTCCTGCGAAGACCGGCGTACTCCGTGAAGTCTCCGAGGTGGCACGTCATCGACTCGGAGTAGCCCGCGAGCGCCTCCTTGTTGCGGTCGATCCGACGCGCCAGCCCGACCACCGACCGGTCGGCCTGGAACTGCGCGAACGACTGCTCCAGGATCTCGCGCGCGGCCGAGGCACCCAGCTGGTGCACGAGGTTGACCGCCATGTTGTAGCCCGGCCGGAAGCTGGACCGCAGCGGATACGTGCGCGTGGAAGCGAGACCGCCGACCGCCTTGGGGTCGATCCCGGGCTGCCAGACGACGACCGCGTGCCCCTCGACGTCGATGCCACGCCGCCCGGCACGGCCGGTGAGCTGCGTGTACTCCCCCGGCGTCAGGTCGACGTGCGCCTCGCCGTTGTACTTCACGAGCTTCTCGAGCACGACCGTGCGTGCGGGCATGTTGATGCCCAGCGCGAGCGTCTCGGTCGCGAACACGACCTTGACCAGCCCGCGGACGAACAGCTCCTCGACCGTCTCCTTGAACGCGGGCAGCAACCCGGCGTGGTGCGACGCGATGCCCCGCTCCAGCGCCTCACGCCACTCCCAGAACCCCAGCACGGTGAGGTCGGCCTCGGGCAGGTCGCGCGTCTTCTCGTCGATGATCCGGCGAACCTGCTCGGTCTCCTCCGGCGTGTTGAGCCGCAGTCCGGCCCGCGCGGTCTGCGCGACCGCCGCGTCACACCCCGCCCGCGAGAACACGAACACGATCGCGGGCAACAGGTTCGCGTTGTCGAGCCGCTGGATCATGTCGATGCGCGACGGCGGCTTGTACCCGCTGTTGCGGTTCGGCCGGCCCGTGTTCCCACGATTGCGGTTGCGGTTGAACGGCACGTGGTAGCGCGCCAGCTCCTCGGTCTTGCGCAGCACCTGCACGTTGATCCGAGCGTGCGTCTCGTCTCCCTCGAACAGGTCGAACATCTGGTTGCCGACCATCATGTGCTGCCACAGCGGCACGGGCCGGTGCTCGTCGACCACAACGCTCGTGTCGCCGCGCACCTCGACCAGCCACTCGCCGAACTCCTCGGCGTTGCTGACCGTCGCGGACAGACCGACCACCTGCACGTGCTCCGGCAGGTGCAGGATGACCTCTTCCCACACGGCACCGCGGAACCTGTCCGCCAGGTAGTGCACCTCGTCCATGACGACGTACGCCAGTCCGTCCAGAGTGGACGAACCCGAGTACAGCATGTTCCGCAGCACCTCGGTCGTCATCACGACCACGGGCGCGCCACCGTTGACGCTCGTGTCACCCGTCAGCAGGCCGATGCTCTCCGCCCCGTACCGCGCCGTGAGATCGGCGAACTTCTGGTTGCTGAGAGCCTTGATCGGCGTGGTGTAGAAGCACTTGCGG
>JAVXWK010000703.1:0-4951 GCA_032230575.1 Pseudonocardiales bacterium
CCCCTACGCCGCCTACACGGGCACCGAACCACGCGAAATCAACGTGACCAAGGACCCCGCAGGCGCCAAGTGGTCCGAATACCTCGGCCGGCCCTCCCCGGACGGCGGCGTGATCGCCCCGGTCGAAGGTGCCCGCTACTACAAAACGGGCCTCTACCGCCCAACCGCGAACTCGATCATGCGAACCCTGGGCAAGCAGTTCAACTCAATCGGCCGAGACGCCATGGTGAAGGCCTTCAAGGCCAAGATCCCATCCCTGACGCCCCCGGCGAACTAGGCATCCGACAAAAGGCCCCGGCAGCACTCAGCGCCGGGGCCTTCGTCATGTCGCAGGCTCAGATCATTCCTTGGCCAGCTCGTCCAGAACAGGCTGAACATCAGAAGCCAGCACCGGCACCAAGAACACCGCGGCCACCCGATGCTCCTTGTCCACCACGAACGTGGACGGCACGGAATTGGCCGGAAGCCCCTTGAAGACGTTGATGAACGACCGCGACGACCCGTCGTAAATGGACGGATACGTCAACGCACGATCCCGCATGAAGTCCTGCGGATGCGACTTGGCGGTCTCCTTGACGTCAACCCCGACGACCTGAGTCCCGGCATCGAAGATCTTCTGCATCTCGGGCGCCTCAGTCCGGCAAGGACCACACCAAGCACCCCAGATGTTGATCACAACAGGCTTGCCCGAGTAATCGGAGAGCCTGACGGTCTTGCCGTCCTCCATGAGGGACTCACCCTCGAGCCCCTTCAACGGCTTCCGATCAGCCCCGGAGTACCGAATCTTCACCTGCCCACCAGGAGCCACCAGGTAGAAGTCCCCGGCCCCGACCTGAGCAGCGTCCTTCCCAACCGTGCACCCGGAGACCAAGAGCAGCAGAACCAGAAGCCGTTTCATGCCCCAGTCACCCGAGGATTGGTGGCCCCAACCGGCTCGGAGTAAGCGATCCGCACGAGCTGCTCGCCCTCGAAGATCAACGAGGTCAGAGAAGCCAACGAGCACTCCCGCTTACGCGGGTCATGCCACATCCGCTTCCCCTCGAGGAACCGCCGCACAGTCCAAATGGGCAACTGATGCGACACACAGACAGCTTCATGCCCCTCAGCCTCAGCCCGAGCCTTCTGCACAGCGCCGAGCATCCGATGAGCGATCTCGATGTACGGCTCACCCCAAGAAGGCTTGAACGGGTTGATCAACTTGGGCCAGTGCTGAGGCGACCTCAACGCCCCATCCCCGACAGCGACCTTCAACCCTTCGAACTGGTTGTCAGCCTCGATCAACCGCTCGTCAGTAGCCAACTCCAGCCGATGCGAGTCAGCAATGGGAGCAGCAGTCTGCTGTGCACGCTCCAAAGGCGACGCAACGACGTGCACGATGTCGTTCTCCGCCAACGACTCCGCAACGGTCAGCGCCTGCTTCACCCCACGCTCCGACAACCGGAACCCGGGAATCCGCCCGTACAGGATCCCGGTCGGGTTGTGAACCTCACCATGACGAAGCAGGTGGACAACAGTCCGGGTCACGAGCGGGCCTCCTTGGCAGCGCGAGCCGCGAAAGGCAACGCGTCAGCGATCACAGCGAACTCCTCTTCGCCCATGGCGGCGTTCACGAACCAGGCCTCGAACGCCGACGGCGGGGCGTAGACGCCTCGTTCCAGCAGAGCGTGGAAGAACGGCGGGAAGCGCCACGTCTCACAAGCCTGCGCACCCGCGTAGTCCTTCACCTCGGAAGAACCGAAGAACACGCTCACCAGGTTCCCGGCGAACTGCACGCGGTGCTCGACGCCGGCCTCGGTCAACGAGGACGAGAACAGCGCGCCCAACCGGGAAGCGTTGCGGTTCAACGCCGCGTAGACCTCGTCGTCGGCCGCGCGCAGTGTCGCGAGCCCGGCAGCCACCGCGACGGGGTTACCCGACAACGTGCCCGCCTGGTAGACGGGACCGGACGGCGCGAGACGGGCCATCACGTCCGCGCGGCCACCGAACGCGGCCGCGGGCAGACCACCCGACATGACCTTGCCGAACGTGTAGAGGTCACCGCGAACGCGCTCCAGGCCGAACCAGCCCGCACGCGAGACGCGGAACCCGGTCATGACCTCGTCCATGATCAGCAACGCGCCGTCGGCATCGCAGATCTCGCGCAGCCCGGCGTTGAAGTCAGGACCGGGCGCGACGGCACCCATGTTGCCCGCCGCGGCCTCGGTGATCACACACGCGATCTCGCCGGGATTCTCCGCGAACGCCGCCCGCACGGCCTCGATGTCGTTGTACGGCAGCACGATCGTGTCCTCGGCCTGCGCGCCCGTGACACCCGGCGACGAAGGCAGGCCCAGCGTCGCGACACCCGAGCCGGCCTGAGCCAGCAGCGCGTCGACGTGACCGTGGTAGCAGCCTGCGAACTTGATGACCTTGCGCCGCTCGGTGAAGCCGCGCGCGAGCCGGATCGCGCTCATCGTGGCCTCGGTGCCCGAGTTGACCAGGCGGACCTGGCGGACCGGCTCCACGCGGTCGATGATCTCGGCCGCGAGCTCGATCTCACCCTCGGTAGGCGTGCCGAACGACAGACCGAACGAAGCCGCCTTCTGCACGGCGGAAACCACGGACGGGTGCGCGTGCCCGAGGATCATCGGACCCCACGAGGACACCAGGTCGACGTACCGGTTGCCGTCCGCGTCCCACAGGTGGGGCCCCTCGCCGCGCACCATGAAGCGCGGGGTGCCGCCGACGGAGTGGAACGCCCGCACCGGTGAGTTGACCCCGCCGGGGGTCAGTGCGGAGGCGCGCTCGAACAGGGCCTGGGATCGACTCGCAGTCACGTACCCCAGTCTCACATGTCGGAGTCGGCGGCTTTCTGCGGCCGGGTGCGCACGGCCAGCACGACCTGCCGCACCGCGTCGAGGGCCAGGATCACGGCCAGCGTGAGCGACGCCACGGCCGTGCCGATCCAGTTGCCGTGATAGCGCGTGGAGATCAGGTCGTGGCCGTCGAGCGGGTAGGTGAGCTTGACGACGCCTCGGTTCCAGCACCACACGGCGAGCCACGCCAGCAGGACGATCGCGACGACCTCGCCCGCGGCGATCAGCCACCGCTTGGGCTGGTGCAGGCTCGGTCCGGCGGGCGGCGCCGCTTCCGGCTCCTCCACGACGGTCTCCTGCTCAGTCACGGCCTCTGTCACGTTGCTCACCCTCTCACGACCCGGCGCAGGGCTGCGAGCAAGGCTTCCGGATCGCGTGCCCACGCCAGCACCACGGTGCCGTCGAGCAGGCGCAACGGCACCGCCGTCGTCCCCTTCGGCACCGACCAGCCGCCGCCGAGCACCCGTGCACCGGTCGGCGCACCGACGTCCCGGCTGGCCTCGATCATCGCGACCGGCAGCTTCTCCCTGCCGAACTGGGCCTCCTCGGCCGTCAGCGCGATGCTGCCGGTCTTGACCCTGCCGTACACCCACAACACCGCTCCGAGCGTCAGCCCGAGCCCCACGATCGTCCACAGACCCGCGGACGCCGGTCCGGTGATCAGCTCGACCAGATACCCGGCGACCGCGAACGCCGGTCCCCACAGGAGCGGCCACCAGCTGCTGCCGGACTCGCGGTAGAGCACTACCGCACGTAACTGTTCGACGGCGGGAGGAACTGCAGCACCACGGCCGCGACGGTCAGTCCCAGAACGACGATGCTGATCGCGGTAGCCGGCTGCCACACCTGCGCCGCCAGCGCGAAGAACATGATCGCGAGCGTCGACAGGAACCCGATCGCCCCGAGGACCGTGAGCAGCACGCGCGCCCAGTTCTGCCCGTTGCGCAGCACGATCGCGAAGGCCACGTACGGCGCGGCGGCCACGAGCATCAGGAAGCCGAAGATCAACGCCAGCGCACGCACACCGAACTCACCCGCCGCACGGTCCGCCGAGGTGTCCTGGTTCAGGAAGAACTCGGTGTTCGTGAGGAACAGCACCGGGAACACCGCGACGGAGAGCACAGCGCCCGCGATCCAGATCCACATCGCCGCCGTGATCGTCGCCGGACGCCGCGGCGGGAACTCCTGCGGCGCCAGAGGTGCGAGCGGCGGCATGGGAAATCCCATGTTGCTGACCGGGTGCACCTGGTACGCGCCCTGCGGTGGTGCCGGCTCGGGCGCGGGCGGCATCGGCAGCCCCATGTCGCCGACCGCGTGCACCTCGTAGGCACCGTGCGACTGCGGCTTGTCCGGGTTCTCCCACGGGTTGGGGCCTCGCGGATCGGTCACGGCTCACGCACCTCCGCGAACCACTGTGCCGTACGCGCCTGCCACGTGAAGACGATTGCGACAACGATGAGCAGCAGAGTGACCAGGCTCGCCGGGCTGATCCCGACCACCAGCAGCCACAGCATGTGCACGATCGCGATGAGCGACAACGCGATCCGCGCCCAGTTCCGGCGCTTGAGGAACACCCTGGTCAGCCAGACGTAGAGGCCCGCGAAGATCACCGCCACCACGGTCAGCGCGACCAGGAACGTCGTCACCTCGCCCGGCGGCTTCTTGCTCAGCCGCTCGATCTCACCGCGCTGGAACCACAGACCGGCGGCGGTGAACAGCACGAACACCGCGGTAGCGAGCCACACGCCGACAGCGATCCGGACCTGCCTCGGCGCATCGTTCACGACGTCTGCTCGCGCTCGGTCAGGTAGTCGCTCGACTGGCGGAAGTAGAACAGCACCAGCCCCGCCACGGCGACCAGCACGGTCGCGATGGCCAGCGTGTTGGTGATCATCTGGAAGAACAGGTCGATCAGCAGCGTGATCATCAAGCCGGTCCTGCTCTTCTTCAGGCCCGAGCGCACCTTGCCCGCGAGCCACACCCCGAGCCCGGCCAGCACGACCGTCACCACCAGCGAGACGACCACCAGCCCGGTGATCGTCGAGGCGATCATGTCCGTGGTGACCTTCGGATCCTTGTTGCCCTGAACGGCGACG
>JAVXWK010000705.1:0-4137 GCA_032230575.1 Pseudonocardiales bacterium
CACCGCCGTCCTCCGCCGACGTCACGCTGTCCTACCTGCCGTTGTGTCACGTCGCCGAACGCATCTTCACGACGTGGTTCAGCGCGGCCAGCGGTGTGCAGGTCCACTTCGCCGAGTCGATCGAGACTGTGCAGGCGAACCTGCGCGAGGTGCAGCCGACGATCCTGTTCGGAGTGCCGCGCATCTGGGAGAAGGTGCTGGCGGGCGTGACGATCGGTGTGTCGTCGGCGTCCTGGCTCAAGCGGTCCGTCACGCGGTTCTGGTTGCGAAGAGCGGAAAGCATTGGTACCACACTGGTTCGGACGGGCGGCAAGCACACCTGGCCGAGTCGCGTCACGTACGCGCTCGGCTGGCTGTTCTGCTTCCGCGCGTTGAAATCCCGGATCGGCATGCGGTACGTCAGATATGCCTCGTCCGGTGCCGCGCCGATCGCGCCGGACGTGCTGAAGTTCTTCATGGGCATCGGAGTGCCGATGCACGAGGTCTACGGCATGACCGAGAACACCGCCGTGGCAACGGGAAACCGGCCAGGCCGGGTCAAGGTCGGCACTGTCGGCGAGCCGCAGCCGGGCATCGAGCTGCGGATCGACGAGGAGACCGGCGAGATCCTCACTCGGCACGGCGGCACGTTCGCGGGCTACTGGCGTGATCCAGAGGCCACTTCGCGTGTGGTGAGCGATGGCTGGCTGCACACCGGCGACGTCGGCGAGTGGGTCGACGGCACGCACGTGAAGATCACCGACCGGATGAAGGACATCATCATCACCGCGGGCGGCAAGAACATCGCGCCGTCCGAGCTCGAGAACGCCCTGAAGACCTCCCCGTACATCAAGGAGGCCGTGGTGATCGGCGACCAGCGGGCGTACCTGGTGGCGTTGATCGGCATCGAGCTGGACACGGTCGGGCACTGGGCGCAGCAGCGCAAGATCGCCTACACCACCTATCGGGACCTGTCGGAGAAGCCGGAGGTCCTGGAGCTGGTGCAGACGATCGTGACGGACGTGAACTCGCGGTTCGCGAACGTCGAGCAGATCAAGAAGTTCCGGATGTTCCCCAAGGAGCTCGACCACGAGGACGGCGAGCTGACCGCGACGCAGAAGGTCAAGAGATCCGCGCTGGGCAAGATGTTCGACGACCTCGTGGAGAGCATGTACGGCGGAGCCGGGGGAACACAGCATGGATGAGTTTCTCCAGTCGTTGATCCGGGGCCTCGGCGCTGGGTCCATCTACTCGCTGCTCGCGCTCGGCTTCGTGATCATCTACAAGTCGACGCAGGTGATCAGCTTCGCGCAGCCCGCGTTCATGCTGGCGGGCGCCGTGCTGGTCTCGTACCTGTCGCCCGCTGTCTCGTTCGTCGGTGCAGTGCTGGTCGCGGCCGTGGTGATCGCGGTGCTGGCGCTGGGTGTCGAGCGCACGGTGCTGCGGCCGATGGTCGGCAAGCCCGTGTTCGTGGTCGCGATCATCACGATCGGTGTGGACGTCGTGGTCAGGGTCGTGACGAACGCGTTCATCGGCCTGGAAGTGCGGCAGGTCGGCGATCCGTGGGGCCTGACGACGGTGTCGTTCCTGGGCGCCGAAGTCCAGCAGCGGTACCTGGTGATGATCGGGACGACCGCTGTCGTGACGGTCGCGTTGTTCGCGTTCTTCCGGTACTCGCGGATCGGGCTCGCGATGCGCGCGGTCGCGTACGACCAAGAAGTCGCACTGGCCCAAGGGATTTCGGTCGGGTCGGTGTTCGCGCTGTCGTGGGCGCTGGCCGGCGGGCTCGCCGCGTTGGCCGGAGTGTTCGTGGCGACCGGTGCGGGTGTGGACCAGCAGCTGTGGATCGTGGCGTTGAAGGCGTTGCCCGCGATCATCCTGGGCGGGCTGGAGTCGTTGGGCGGCGCGGTGGTCGGCGGGCTCGCGGTCGGCGTCGTCGAGTCGCTTTTCGGGACCTACCAGGGTGATTTCGCGCCGTGGCTCGGCCCGAACTTCGGGCTGGTCGCGCCGTACGCGTTGATGCTGCTGGTGTTGCTGGTCAGACCTTATGGCTTGTTCGGCAAGAAGGAGGTGGAGCGGCTGTGAAGGGTCGTCCTGAGCTGTACACCTCCTACGCGCAAGACATGGCGTTCCTCAACACGCGCCCGAAGCGATTTTCGGTTTCGGTGCTGGTTGTCGTCGCTCTGCTGATGCCGTTCGCCATCACCGACGACCTGTTGCAATTGCTCGCGACCGGGTTCGTGGCGGCGATCGGTGCGATCGGGCTGAACATCGTGACGGGATACGCGGGCCAGGTCTCCTTGGGGCACGCGTTCTTCCTCGCGATCGGTGCGTACACGGGTGCGGCGCTCTCAGGCTCCGAGACCGGGCGGGTGATCGGGTTCGGCATCACGTCGCTGCCGATCTGGTTGCTGGCCTCGGGTCTGGTGGCCGCGTTCTTCGGCGTGCTGGTCGCGCCGGTGGCGGTGCGGTTGCGGGGTCTCTACCTCGCGATCGTGACGCTGGGGCTGGTCTTCCTGGGAGAGCACGTGTTCCGGGAGTGGACGTCGCTGACCGGTGGGCCGGGAGTCGGGCGGCCCGCGGCGGTGCCCGAGCTGTTCGGGGTGCGGCTGGACCGGGACAACGCGGTGTTCACGGCAGCACAACAGCTCTATCTCGTGATGTTCGTGCTGCTGGTGATCTTCGGTGTGCTGGCACGGAACCTGGTGCGCTCGCGGGTGGGCCGGGCGTTCGCGGCGGTGCGGGACCGGGACCTGGCCGCGTCGGTGATCGGCGTGGACCTGACGAAGTACAAGGTCCTGGCGTTCGCGGTGTCGTCGTTCTACGCGGGAGTCGCTGGCGCGTTGTTGTTCGTGATGAACGGGTTCTTCGATCCCGGCTCGTTCAGTCTCCTGTTGTCAGTGCAGTACATCGCGATGGTGCTCATCGGCGGCGCGGGCACCATCTCCGGCGCGATCATGGGCGCGCTGTTCATCACGCTGCTGCCACGCATCACCAGGGAACTGCCCGCGGTGCTGCCGTTCATCAGTGGTGACGCCACCGGCGCGGTCACGGTCTTCCAGGTGGAGGCCGTGCTCTACGGCGTGCTCATCATCGTGTTCCTGATCGTCGAGCCACGCGGGTTGTTCGGCATCTGGGTGCGCGTCCGCAACTACTGGCGCACCTGGCCGTTCTCGTACTGAGGAGAATCCCCATGTCTGGTAAGCGATTGACCGTTGTGTTCGTTGGCTTGCTAGCTCTTGCCTCGTGCCGTGGCGGGGACGGCGCCGCGCCGCAGGAGGGCGCGGGTGGCATCAAGGTCGACTTCGGCGTCACCAAGGAGGCGTGCCCGCAGGCCGCCGACAAGGCCAAGGGCTGCATCTACCTGGGCACGATCTCGGACCTGACCGAAGGCCCGTTCAAGACGCTGGCCGTGCCGATCACGGACGCGCAGAAGGCGTTCTGGAAGCGCGTGAACGACCGCGGCGGCATCGGCGGCTACGAGATCGACGTGACGACGTACGTGAAGGACAACAAGTACAACCCGCAGATCCACAACCAGGTCTACCAGGAGATCAAGGGCAAGATCCTGGCGCTGACCCAGACGCTCGGCTCGCCGACGACCGCCGCGATCCTGCCCGACTTGGAGAACACGCAGATGGTCAGCGTGCCCGCGTCGTGGACCTCGTTGTGGGGCTTCGAGGAAGTGGTCCTGGAGTCCGGCGCGAACTACTGCATGGAGTCGATGAACGCGGTCGACTACGCGGCGGACAAGATGGGCGCGAAGACCGTGATGGCCGTGCACCTGGCCGGTGACTACGGCGACGACGCGGCCGCGGGTGCCAAGCTGGCGGCCGAGAAGCGCGGGCTGACGTTCACCGGCGTGGTCACGCAGACCGGCCAGGACAACCAGGCGGGCGCGATCGACGCGATCCTGTCCGCCAAGCCCGCACTGGTCATCCTCACGACCGGCCCGACCGACGCGGCCGTGATCATCGGCCAGACCGCCGCCCGCGGCTTCACCGGCAAGTTCATCGGCACCAGCCCGACGTGGAACCCCGGCCTGCTCGCCAGTCCGGCCGCCCCCGCGATCAAGGCGCTGTACCTGCAGTCGGCGCCGTGGAACGCGTGGCCGACGGACACCGCGGGCCACAAGGCGATGCGCGAGGCGTTGCCCGG
>JAVXWK010000306.1:0-5077 GCA_032230575.1 Pseudonocardiales bacterium
TCGTTGAACCTCTCCTTGGTGAGGTTCAACGGCTCGCCTTCAGCCGGCGGCTGCGGCACAGGCGGGTTGGCCGGCGGAGTGGGGACGGGCGGGTTCGCGGCCGGGGGCTGCTGGCCACCTTCGGGGGCGGGGGCGCCTGCGGGCGGGGCGGTGGGCGCCGGTGCGCCGTGCGGGGTTGGTTGGCTCACGTCCGGCACCATCAGCCGGACGTGTCACCTACTGCCCGTCCGGCCCTGTGACGTCCACACAGAACGGCACAACGCCGCCGTAGAACGACACCCAGACGTGCCCACCAGCGGCGAGCTTCTCCAGATCTCCTTCTTCGAGCACGCAGCGCGCGTTGAAGCGGATGCCGCCGATCGACTCGGGGGAGTCGACGATGACCTCCAAAGGTGCAATGTTCGGGTCGGTCAGGTCGCCGCTCGGTGGCGCGAGGACGACTCGACGGGCGCCAGGCCAGACGGCCTCTGCGGGGATCGGCGCCGGTCGCATCAGTCGATGACGCAGACCTTGGCCGCGGTCGCCGAGGAGAAGTTGACATAGCACTTCCCGTCGGCCTGCCGGTACTCCGGACCCCACGGGCCCATGATGTTGCCGACCGGCGTGGTGGCGGCGACAGCTGCGACACGGTTGGCGACTTCCAGCCCGTCCACCTGGGTGAAGACGTCGACCGTGACGTTCGTGGCGGTGCCAGCAGTCTGCACGAGCAGGCGGGCGGTCGGGGTCCAGTCGAACTGCATGCCGTTCGGCGATGCCGCGGCGTCGACGTTGGTCATGGTGGGCTCGCCGCCCGTGCGGGACGTGGTGAGCTTCGCGATATCGGTGCGTGCCATGACCGGAGGGTCACGGCACGCTGTCACCTAGCAGCCGACCACGGTCCCGTCGGACAGCCGGTTGCCTGACCAGTACAGGCCGGTCTGCCCAGCCTGCTTGGCGTTGACCGAGTTCGATGACACGCACGGGCCGTGCTCCCACGTGCCCTTCACGATCGTGTTGCCGGTCGCGACGATGCTCGACCCGCTGGCCGCGCGCATGTCGTACAGGCGCAGCGTGTAGCCGCCGCCCGCCCACAGCGAGTTGGTGAGTTGGTAGCGCGACCCGTTCGGCGGGTCGTCACCGATCTGGATGGCGGCGTTGCCGTACGAGTTCGAGGCGCGGGAGTCCAATGACGACCGTGTGATCGTCACGTCGTGCGGCGCGTCGCCCGTGTCGAACACCTGCACCGCGTCGAGGTGATCGCCCCGGTAGTAGCACGTCCGGTCGAGCAGCGAGTCCTCGATGCGGTACGTGCCGCCGGTCATGATGTTGACGAGGTCGTTGTTGTGGTTGTGCAGGTGGCTGAACCTGACCGTCACGTCCCTCGCGCGCAGCATGGCGTAGTCGCTCGGGCCGCTCGGGCAGGCGTCCGGACCGAGGTCCACGTGGTCGAGCACGAGCCCGCGACGGCCGTTGTCGACGACCCTGCCCGTGATGCGGGAGTTCTTCACGGTCACGTTGTCGTGCCTCAACACCAGGTCGCCGCTGACGAGCCTGGCGTCGATGACCTGGCCTGCCGACGTGGTGGCGAGGTCGCCGTTGACCGCGGTGAGGGCGAGTCCTGCCGGCGGCCCTGTGGTCTCGGCGGTGGGGAACGCGCTCGGCGGGGTGGCCGTCGTCGTGGTGGTTGTTGGCCCGGCGGTCTTCGTGGTCGTGGTGGTCGACGGCGGCACGGTGGTTGTGGTCGTCGGCACGGGGCCACCGACGTAGGTGCAGGTGACCTGCTGGCCCAGCACTGGGTTCGGCACGTGCGGGCAGTACAGCCCGAGAGCGGCCGGTGTGGACGGTTGCGCGTTCGCGGCGGCGAGCACGCCACACGCCAGGGCGACAACGGCCGCCAGCGCGAGGAAGATGCGACGTCTCATGACCGGACGGTGCGCGCGGGCTGTTACTCCAGTCAGACGCGCGCGGGCCAGCACCACTGGCCGTTGTCTTCGCCCGGCGTACGGGACGTCACCCACTGGGTGTCGTTGCCGTCTAGGAACACCTGCAAGTTCGCGGCTTGGCCGCCGAAGGTGCGGACCACCAGCGCCGGGTAGGCCTGGCCCGCGACGGCTGCGTTGAAGTCGTTCGGGAACCCGAGGCGACGACGGTTGATCGCCTCAGCATCATATTCGGACAGTCGGTAGTGGACGATGCGGCCGATGCTCGGCGCGGGAACGGGAAAGCCTTCAGTGGGTGCGCTCATGTATCGACCGTGGCGAGGTGCTGTCACCCCACCGGCCGTTCCCGTTCACGCCGCCTGTTCAGTCCGGTCGCCTCGACGTGCGCCGCGATCTGCTGGCCCTTCACCCGGATCTTCCGGCGGAGGTCCCGTGCAGCCTGTGTGTCGCCGAGCTGCTGCACAGCGATCAACGTCCGCTTCAGCTGCCGCACCTCCCGCTCGTAGCGGCGAAGCGTCTGCTGCTGCTTGTCGCCCTCAGGGTTCGCGTGCGCCTCAGGTACGCGCGTGAGGCCAGGCACGTACGGGTCGAACCGGTGCGTGCAGTTCGGGTGCAGCAGGCCAGCCGCGATGGCCTCGGCGATCGTGCCCACAACGAGGAGTCCGTCAACGGTCTGGCCGACAGATGCGCCACCGATTGAGAGGAGCTTGCCCTCCCACGGGCGGCACAGCTTGCACTCGCGCACGCTGTCCGACACGACGCCGAGATCGCGGCCACGCGCGACCATGCCGTCCAGTTGGCCCTCGATCATGAGCTGCTGCGCGTGTGTCCTGCCAGCCATGCGCACGTACGCGTCGAGGTGCCAGCGCTTGCCATCGCTCGCGATGAAACGATCCGCCGCTGGGTCGCCGGGTCGGTCCGTCATCAGCCGGTCAACCGCGGTCGCGACCGCTTCACGGCGGTGCATGGTGCCCGTCTGCATCAGCAGTTCGGTCTCGCCGATGGTTTTCGCGAACAGGTCCTCGTGCGCGCGCGTGACGGGAACGAACGTGCCGCGCAGCTTCTGCACGAGCAGCGTCGCCAGCCGGATCACCTTGGACGGGTTGGTCGCGATGAACCGCTCCCCGAGCGTCTCGGCGGCTTTCTCTCCGAGCTTGTACGCCTCCTGCAGCGCGCCAACCGCGGTCTCCTCGGTCGGCACCTGCCGCATGATCTGCCGCAACTCGCTCGACACCGCAAGGGTTTCGCGGGCCTTCTGCTCAGCCCAACCCTGCTCGTCGATGCCGCGCGCCAGCCGCCGGCCGACGACAATGAGCATGCGTTCAGCCGCGGTGTCCCACACGTCCACGAGGGCCTTGAGGACGTGTTGGGCGTCGGCGGGGTTGACGCCCTTCACCCGCTACTCCTCGACCGGCTTCGGAGGGGCGTCCTCGGGGTGGTCGTCCTCGGTTGGGGCCAGCAGCGGCGAGAGGGCGTTGAGTTCTTCGTCCTGCTTCGCGAGCCGCGCCACTTCCTCGTCGACCTGGGTGTTGTCCCACTCGGGGTGGGCCATGCGCACCAGCACCTCACGCGACCCGGCACGCGCACGCGCGAGCAGTTCGATCACGGACGCCATCTCCAGCGGGTCCGCTTGATCGGCCTCGCGCCACACCAGCGTCGGCATCTTGTCGGGCTTCGGGGCGCCGGGGTTCAGCACCTTGTTGAGCAGCATCAACGTGTAGGCGATCGACTCCAGCGCGGGCCGCAGATAGCGGCGCTGCCGGTCACGGGTGCGGTACGACTTCTCCGCGCGCCGGCGCATCGCGGTGCCGCTCAATTGGCCTTCGACGTGCATGCCGAACGTCTGCGGCGCAAAGCCGCAGCGCGAGATGATCTGCTCGATCCACTGCAGCACGGTGCGCTCGTGCGCCTCGAACCTGATCTCGGGCTGGATCAGCTGGATCGGGGCGGGCTTGCCGTCGCCGTCCTCAACGGGCATGTTCAGCGGCACGAAGACCTTGGCGTCCACGTCGAACGCCTTGGCCGGAGTCGTGTTGCCTCTGCCGCCGAAGAGGCCGCCGAGGATTCCGCCGCCGCTAGCGACTGGCGTGAGCATCTCGCTTGAGGCGAGGATGCGCGCCTTGGCAAGTTCGATGTCGCGCATCCACGACGCCATGGCCTCGTCGAGGCCGTCGAACAGGGTCTCGCAGCCCTGGAACAGGGAGCGTCCTGTCGGCACGGTGGTGTCGAGCGGGTTCGGCAGGTCGTTGGGCACGAACTCGACCAGCAGACCCTCGGGCTTGATCTCCGTCGTGTCGATGACCGACTTGAACCGCTCCGTCATCGGATGGTCCGCCAGCGGTCGCAGGCTGCCCACCCGATCCTTCGAGCCAAGCCACAGTTCGTGGCGGATCTGGCCGGGCTCGTGGTGCTCCAGCCACCGCCACACCAGCGTCGACTCGCGGCGCTGCGTCCAGTTCGCTGGGGCCGCCAACTCGGTGACGAACGTGACGGACAGCAGCTCCCCGAACAAGAACGTGGGCAACGCCTGATCGGCGGCCACCACCGTGAGAAGCGGACGCTTGCCGAGCCGGTCATCCCAGGCGGGCTTCAGGTACCAGCCGGAGATTGCGCCACCGGTCTCGACTCCCTCCAGCAGCTTGTTGGCGAGGCCGATGCGCTGCGCAAGCGCGTCCCATGTCTCCTGCACCGGGCTCTTGCCCGCCGGGACGCCGTCCTCAGCTGGCTTGGCCTGCTGGTCCTCCCAGTCGATGTGCGGGGTGTCCCCGGCGACGAGGTCAGCGGAGGTGCGGGCGATGTCCGCGGCGATCGGCACGTGGACCTGGCGCTCGCCAGGCTTGCCGGCCATGCGCGCCCAATACCCGCCGGGCGCGGTCGCCGGCGTGTAGGTCCTGAGGGCTTTGAGGTCGCCGCTCCACCAGGCCCGATGCGACTGCCAGTAGGTGCGCAGACCCCAGTGACCTGGGGGCGGCCACGCGGAACCCTCTTTGATGAGCACGATGCCCACGCTCGCGGTGGGGTGTCACCGCTGACGTGGGCTTCGCGCTTCGCCACCAACTTACGGGTCCCTGGATGGTCCGCACGGGTGACATTGCGCAACGGGTGTCACCCGTAACGCGTCCTTGGTCAGGGGCGACAGCACCTGGGGAGACGACCGA
>JAVXWK010000711.1:0-15955 GCA_032230575.1 Pseudonocardiales bacterium
CCCGCCGATCGCCGACCGCATCCGCAGGCTCGAGGAAATGGCGCGTCGCTAACGACCAGCGCGCGCCACTGCCATCAAGTACTCGCCGTACCCGGACTTGCCGAGCTTCTCGCCGAGCGCGTAGCACTCCTGCGCCGAGATGAAGCCCATGCGCAGCGCGATCTCCTCGGGACACGCGATGCGCACGCCGGTCCGGTGTTCCAGCACCTGCACGAACTGCCCGGCTTCGAGCAACGAGTCGTGCGTGCCGGTGTCGAGCCACGCGAACCCGCGGCTCAGGTCCACCAGCTGCGCCCGGCCCTCGCGCAGGTAGTGCAGGTTGACGTCGGTGATCTCCAGCTCGCCGCGCGGCGACGGCTTGAGCTTCGACGCGATGTCCACCACACCGTTGTCGTAGAAGTAGAGCCCGGTGATCGCCCGGTTCGACTTGGGCTCTTTGGGCTTCTCCTCGATGGAGAGCAGCTTCCCGGTCGAGTCGACCTCGCCCACGCCGTACCGCTCCGGGTCCTTCACCTGGTACCCGAACAGCACGCATCCGTCCAAAGAGGACGCGTTCTGCTGCAGCGTCGTCGAGAAACCCTGGCCGTAGAAGATGTTGTCGCCCAGCACCAGCGCCACGTCGTCGTCCCCGACGAAGTCCGCGCCGATGATGAACGCCTCCGCGAGCCCGTTGGGCGCGGCCTGCTCGGCGTAGGAGAAGCTCATGCCCCACTGGGACCCGTCGCCCAGCAGCCGGCGGAACAGCGGTAAGTCCGTCGGCGTGGAGATGATCAGCACCTCGCGAATGCCGGCCAGCATCAGGACCGACAACGGGTAGTAGATCATCGGCTTGTCGTACACCGGCAGCAGCTGCTTGGAGACGGCCTGCGTGATCGGGTGCAGGCGCGTTCCGCTGCCACCGGCGAGGACGATGCCCTTCACCGGTAGTTGGTGAACTGCAGCGCGATGCCGAAGTCGGAACCCTTCAGCAGGGCGATGACGTCCTGCAGGTGGTCCTTCTTCTTGCCGGACACCCGCAACTGGTCACCCTGGATCTGCGCCTGGACACCCTTGGGTGCCTCGTCGCGGATCTTCTTGGCGATCTCCTTGGCCTTCTCCGAGGTGATGCCCTGCACGAGGTTTCCGGTGACCTTGAACACCTTCCCGGAGATCGCGGGCTCGCCCACCTCGAACGCCTTCATCGAGATGTTGCGCTTGACCAGCTTCTCCTGGAAGACGTCGATCGCCGCCTTGCAGCGCTCCTCGGTCTCGGAGCTGAAGGCGATCGCCTCCTCGCCGGCCCAGGCCACCGTGGTGTTGGTGCCCCGGAAGTCGAAGCGCGTGCTCAGCTCCTTGGCCGCCTGGTTGAGCGCGTTGTCGACCTCCTGCCGGTCAACCTTGCTCACCACGTCGAACGACGGGTCCGCCACGACTTCACTCCTCAACGATCTCGGGGTCACAGCCAGCGTCGATGCTACTGGGGGACCCCGATTTGGGGGCGCCCGAAGGTGTTATGTATTGTTCTGCACGCACCGTTACGCGGTGTGGGGCGGGCTGCCCGAGCGGCCAATGGGAGCGGACTGTAAATCCGTCGCGAAAGCTACAGAGGTTCGAATCCTCTGCCCGCCACGCATGATCGATGGGCCTCTGACCGTGCTGGTCAGAGGCCCATCGTCGTACGCAGCCGAGGGGGATCTCCATGCGCACGCAGATGGCGACCGAAGCGGGACGGACGACCGCGCCGAGCGAGGACCGCGCTCTCGTGGGGCCGAACCTGCTCGCCGTGCTCGACGGCGTGACGGCGAAAGAGGAGACCGGCTGCGAGCACAGCGTCGGCTGGTTCGCCGACCAGCTGGCCGGCGAACTGCTGCGGTTCGCGCACCTCGGACCTGCTCCTGCGCTGGCAGAGGCCATCAAGCAGACCCGTGAGCTGCACTCGGGCAGCTGCGATCTCGATCATCCGGACAGCCCCAGCGCGACCGTCGGGCTCGTCCAGATCTCCGGCGACGTGCTGCGGTACCTGGTGCTGGGCGACGCCACCGTGGTGGTCGACACCAAGCAGAAGTTGCACGTCGTGAGCGACACGAAGACCCATCGCACGGCCGGTGCGAACCCCGCCGATGTCGAGCACGCGCTCACGGGCGAAATTCCGTTGCAGGACGTCAAGCGTGTCGCGATCCTGTCCGACGGTGCCGCGCGGGCGGTCGATCTGTTCAATCTCTTCGATTGGCCCAAGGCTCTCGAACTGATGGCCGCGAACGGGCCGGACGATCTGATCCGCAAAATGCGCGCGGTCGAAAAGGAAGACGCCAAGGCCGTCGATTGGCCGCGCAAGAAGGTTTCCGACGACGCGACTGTCGTCTATCTCGACAGGTGAGCCTCACCGCGCTCGACGAGGTCCTCCAGAAGGCCGCGAGCGTCCGGATCTCCGAGATCGAGTGGTACGGCGAGGTTGTCGTCGACCTGTCCCGGCCGGAGAAGCTCGACGGCCTGCGCGCGGCCATGAGGATCGGCTCGTTGCCGGGGTACGTGTGCGCGTGTAGAGGCCAGTTCAGGTTCGAGTTCTTCGACGTGCGGGGCGAGCCTCTCACCGAGGTCGTGGCGCACCACGGCGTCTCGCTCAAATGGCAGTGGGACAGCGGCCACGGGGAGCTCGAGGACGGCGCGGAGTTGTTGCGGTGGCTGGGGGAGCACGGCCTGCCCTACGCGTCCAGCAGCAACAGCGAGCGGCCCGAGCGGCTGGCGTGGATCGCCGCGATGCCGCCCGCGTTGGAGGAGATGGCAGACGACTTGGTCGGCCACTTCCGGATGGCCGACGACTCCCGTCACCTGGTCGAGGCGCGCAAGCAGTTGCACGGCCTCGATTCCGTCACTCGCGTGCTGCAGCTGCTGGCGTGGAGCGCGGCGGGAGTTGGCAGGCACTCGAAATTCCCGCCGTACGAGGACGTTCCCGGACTCATCCTGCGCGAGACTCCGATCACGGAGATCGTCACCGCGCTCGAGGATCCGCGGGCCAACGCACGTCACGACGCCGGTGCGGCGCGCATCCTGCTCGTGGACAACAGCAGGATCAAGCAGCGGCTCGACGTGGCACGGTTGCCCGGCCCGCTCCGGGTGCGCATCAGGGAAGCCGCCGCGGCACGGGGTTACGAGCTGCCGCAGTGGGCGGAACGCCTGCTGCTCAATGCCTAGGCGCCGGCTCCACGCCACGGCGGCGCGCGATCGCCTGCATGTTGTCCTCGCCCCAGTCGCCCAACGGCAGTAGCGCGGTGTTCAACTGCTGTCCCAGGTCGGTCAGCGAATACTCGACGCGCGGCGGCACCTCGTGGAACACCTCGCGGTGCACGAGCTGATCCGCTTCCATCTCGCGCAAGACCTGGATCAGCATCTTCTCGCTGATGCCGTCCACCCTGCGGCGCAGTTCACCCGTGCGCAGAGGGCCGTCGTGCAGCGACCACAGCAGCAGCGCCTTCCAACGTCCGCCGATCACATCGACGGCAGCGTCCAGCCCGCAGCGGTATTTACGAGGCAGCATGCAGGATCCTTACCGAAAGGTGGGTACCTGACAAAATAGTAGGTACTTGTCGCCTCGACAGTGCCCGAACGAGCATTGCCGGCATGGGGATCAAGCAAACCGTGAGCGTGCTCGGCCTCGGCCGGATGGGCAGCGCGCTCGCCACCGCTCTCGTGAACGAGGGCTACGACGTGACCGTATGGAACCGCACGCCGAAGACGCAGCCCGGCGCCAAAAGCGTTTCCACACCAGAAGAAGCGTTCGACGTGGACGTCGTCGTGACGTGCCTGTCGACCTACGAAGTCCAGCAACCGCTGCTCAGCAAGAACATCAAGACGCTCGTCAACCTCACGTCCGGCACTCCGGACCAGGCGCGTGCCACCGCGGAGTGGGCGCGGCAGAACGGCGTCGAGTACGTCGACGGCGTGATCATGGCTGTGCCACAACAGATCGGCACCGAGCAGGCCCGGATCCTGTACAGCGGATCGACCACGCACCAGGTGCTCGACGCGTTCGGCGAACCGGTCCACGTGGGTGAGGACGCCGGGCTGGCCGCTCTGTACGACCTCGCGCTGCTCGGGATCATGTGGTCGACGTTCGCCGGCTACCTGCAGGCACAGGCGCTCGTCCAGACTGCGGGCATCACGCCACAGCAGTTCACGCCGATGGCGACCGACTGGCTAGCCACCGTCGGCACCTTCCTGCCCGAGATGGGCGAGCAGACCGCGCACCGGAACTACGAGACCGATGTGTCGGCATTGGACATCAACGTCGAAGGCCTGCGCCTGCTCACGCGAGCCAACGAGGAACAAGGCCTCGACGCCACGGTCCCGCAAGCCCTGCACGACCTGTTCCAACGCGCCCAGCGCAACGGCCACGGCGCGCACAGCATCGCGAGTGTCATCGAGGAGATCCGGAAGTGAAGTACCTGGGACGCAAGGCCGTCGTCACCGGCGGCACGCACGGCATGGGCCGCGCGGTGGTGGACAAGCTGGTCGACGGAGGCGCCGAGGTGCTGCTGACGGGCCGCACGATCGAGAAGGCGGAGGGCATCAAGGCTCACGCCATCGCGTCCGACGCGGCTGACCTGAACGACGTGGCCAAGCTCAGAACCGAAGTCGCACAACGACTCCGCGACATCGACCTGCTGTTCGTCAACGTCGGCTTCTCCACCCTCACGCCGTTCGACGCCACCACCGAGGCCGACTACGACCGAACGTTCGACGTGAACACCAAGGGCGCGTTCTTCACCGCACAGCACCTGGCCCCGCTGATCAAGCCGGGCGGCTCGATCGTCTTCACCACCAGCGTCGCGGTGAACCTGGGCTCGCCCGGCTTGAGCGTCTACGCGGGCGCGAAAGCCGCGGTCAGGGCGTTCTCCCGAGGACTCGCCACCGAACTGGCACCGCGCGACATCCGGGTCAACGTCGTGAGTCCCGGCTTCATCGACACGCCGTCGATGGGCGTGACCGGTGTGCCGCAAGAGGTTCTTCAGAAGTTCAAGGAGGAAGGCGACCGGGTCACGCCGCTCAAGCGCCACGGCACGATGGACGAGGTGGCGGACGCCGTGCTCTTCCTGGCGTTCGACGCCACCTTCACGACCGGCTCGGAGCTGGCCGTCGACGGAGGCCTCGGCCAGGGGCTGAGCGCGTAGAAAAAATCTTCGGACGATCTGTCACACCTGCGTCGCGTCTCGGGTCAAGAGGGCAGAAGACGATGAAGACAGGGAGAACGAAGATGAGGATCGCCAACCCGATCATGTCCGTGCCCGGCGCGATGAAGGCCCTGCTGGACCTGTCCGCGGCCGCCGGGAAGACGGGGCTGGACAAGGACTACGTCGAGCTGATCTGCCTGCGCGTCAGCATCATGAACGGCTGCGGCGCGTGCATCGATTACCACACCAAGCTCCTGCGTGAGGCGAAGGTGGCGGACGAGAAGGTCTACGCCGTCGCCGGCTGGAGGGACGTGCCGTACTACAGCGACGCCGAGAAGGCCGGGTTCGCGCTCGCTGAGCAGGTCACGCAGGTGCACGTGAGCGACGAGGTGTGGGACGAGGCCGCCAGGCACTACAACGAGGAGCAGCTCGCCGGTCTCATGATCGCCATCGGTGCGATCAACCTCTGGAACCGGATGAACGTGGGCACGCAGCAGAAGGTGGCCTGAGTCCACAGAAGAAGGTTGAAGCCGGCGCGCAAGAGCTTCCTCTCTCTTGCGTGCCGGCCTCAGCGCGCAGCATACCCCATGTCGAACAGATGTTCGATCATTGGGCGATCAACACGCCGATCAACTGACGGCGAGTGCCGCCCGGCCGTCGTCGGTCAGTTCCGCGCAGACGCGGCGGCCGAAACCCGTTGGCTGCGTGGGGCGCAGCAGTCCCGCGTGCACGAGGTCGTGCGTCGCCATCTGGTCGCAGCAGGGCAGTCCGTCGACGTACAGCTCGGGCTCTGTGCCGCCGGTGACCTCGGCACGGCCCGCCTCGACGGCCCGCAACATCGATCTTGCTCTTCCGCTGAGTTCCATCTCGACCCCCCAGGTGTGGTGTCCGAATCCGCTACCCCTTTGTCGAAATAGAGGCCGAATTCGTTCCACAAGTACGGTGTCGTTCGGGTTCTTCGCTTGTGTGAACGGGTAGATCATGCGCCACTAGGCCGTTCGGGTCACGAAGACACGCCGGGAGAGCTGCGCGAAGCCGGTCGCCGGACCCAGACCGTCCACCGGGGCTGATAGCCGTGGGAGCACCAGAACGGGGTGAGACGCGGTGCCCACTCGTCGAGCAGCGCCGCCAGGTCGCGGTGATCGAGTCCGGATCGGCTTCGTGGTACTGAAAAAGGTCGCTCACAACCCGATCTGAGCATGGCAGGGTCGGGGGTGTGGAGATCTTCGTGGTGGATTCGTTCACTGACCGGCCCTTCGCGGGCAACCCGGCCGGTGTCGTGCTCCTGACCGAACCTCGCGACGATGCCTGGATGCAGGCCGTCGCGGCCGAGATGAAGCACGCCGAGACGGCGTTCGTGACCCCGGAGAACCACCTGCGCTGGTTCACGCCGGAGGTCGAGGTCGATCTCTGCGGGCACGCCACGCTCGCCACCGCGCACGTGCTGGGCGGAGAGCAGACGTTCACCACGCGTAGTGGGCCCCTCACATGCGTGAATGACGATGGATGGGTCCGGATGGACTTCCCCGCGGACCCTCCAGAGTTGACTGACCCGCCAATCGGACTAGTAGAAGCGCTGCCACATGCGACGATCAAGTCCGTCTCGCTTGGGCGCTTCGACTACCTGATCGAGCTGGAAAGCGCCGCGGAAGTCCGTTCCTTGCGACCTGATGTCCAAGGACTGACACAGATTTCGTCACGCGGAGTAATCGTCACGGCCGCCGGCGACGGCGAGGCGGACATCGTGAGTCGCTGTTTTTATCCGGCCGTCGGCATCCCGGAGGACCCCGTCACCGGTTCGGCCCACTGCACGCTGGCGTCCTATTGGGTGCCTCGGCTCCAGCGCGCTGACCTGCTGGCGGAGCAGGCGTCGCCGCGCGGAGGGTTCGTGCGGGCGACCCTCGACCAAGATCGCGTACTGCTCTCGGGGCAGGCCGTGACGGTGCTCAGGGGGCACCTGAGCGTGTAACCACGTCTGGGTGAATCGAAGTCACTAGGGGTGCTCGACCTGCCATTTCGTCCCCCGAGCGGGGTACATTGGTGCCCCTGGAGGGGTCCTGATCGCCAAGTGCGGGACCCCTCAGTCACGCCTAGAGGTTCCCCCCACCCCAGGCCGACGAGGAGGCTGGATGTCCGACCGAGCGTCGGCCCCCGTGTCGGACTCGGCCGCCTGGTCGGCCAAGTCGACCAACCGCGCGTTCAGCGCGTTCGCCGTCACCCTCCTGGTGGCCGGCGTCGTCTGCGCGGGCATGGTCGCGGCATGGCTCCCGGAGAAGGAGAACACCTCTCTCTTCTGGATCGGCCCCCTTCTCGTCGTCGGCTTCCTGCTGGCGGAACAGCTCGCGATCAACGTCGACGTCCGCAGCGGCGTCGCGTGGACGATCTCCTTCACCGAGATCCCGCTGGTCCTGGGCCTGCTCGTCGCCCCGTTCGAGGTCGTGCTCGCCGCGCACGTGGTCGCGGGCGTGGGCACGTTGCTCGGCAGGCGGATCCTCGACCGCGCCGTGTACAACGCGGGCCTCATGTTCATGGAGATCTCGGTCGCGTTCGCCGCCGCCGAGGCCGTGAACAGGATGATCGGCGCGGGCGGACCGTTCTGGGCGGGCGCCTTCGTCGGCACCATCACCGTGCCGCTCCTCGCGAGTGTGCTGGGCCTCTGCGCGTTGCGGCTCATGGGCAAGTCGATGCGCGTCGGCAACAGCGTCCGTCTCGTGCTGCAGACGCTCGTCGTGGCGCTGCTGAACACTTCCGCCGGCCTCGTCGGCTACCAGATCGTCTCCACCACCGAGTGGGGCGGCGTCCTGATCATCCTGGTGCTCGCGGGCATCGTGGCCACCTACCTCGCCTACTCGGGCCTGCTGCGGGAACAGCGCGACCTCGAGGCGCTGAGCGAGGTCAGCCTCCGTGTCGCGAGGTCGGGACAGCACGGCACCGGCCCGCGCCAGCCGGACGACGACCTGACGACGGGCGTCGAAGAGGACGAGTGGCAGCTCATCGCGGAACGCATCCGCGAGCAGCTCAACGCGAACAGGATCGTGCTGCGCCTGCGCACCGATCCGCAGGAAGCCATGATCACCCTCGTCGCCGGCGAACCGCTGCCCGACGAGATGGCCGCCACCGACCCGCGGGCCGTGCGCGAGGACCCGATCCTGCAGCTGCCCGGCACGCACGTCCGCTACTACCGCGTGGCCGATGCCACCGAGGACGTCACCGAGGCCCTGCTGCGCCGTGATGCGCAAGAAGCGCTGGTCGTCCCGTTGCGCGGTGCGACCCAGCTGCTTGGCGCGGTCGAGGCGCACGACCGGCTCTCGCGCTGGCGCGGCTTCGGCAAGGCGGACATCCAGCTCCTTCGCACGTTGGCCTCGCACCTCGCGACGGCCGTCGACAACCGGCGCCTGCTGGCCCGGTTGCGCCACGACGCCTACCACGACCCGCTGACCGGCCTGCTGAACCGGCCGGGCCTGCGCGAGGCGTGCGCCGAGCCGTTGCGCGACTCCCAGAAGGGAGTGGTGCTGCGCATCGACCTCGACATCCTGTCGACGGTGTCCGACGCGCTGGGCCAGGCCTGGGGAAACCGCATGGTCGTCGCCGCCGGACGCCGGCTGCGTGACGCTCTCGGCGCCGACGTTCCGCTGGCGCGCTTGGAAGGTGGCGCTTTCGCGGCCTTCCTCGACGACACGCGTGCCGGTGAGGCGCACGAGATCGCGGAACGGCTGCGGGCCGGGCTTTCCGTGCCCTATCCCGTGGACCGGCTCACGGTCGAGGCCTCCGCGGTCGTCGGGTACGCGTCCAAAGCGGACTCCGAGACCGAGGACCCGGACCCCGACGCGTTGCTGCAGCGGGCGGACGTCGCCGTGCGCGCGACGTCGGAGGGCACGCCGGTCAAGGCCTACGCGCCGTCGATGGGCCACCTGTTCCTGCGCCGCTTCCAGCTCGTGACGCAGTTCCGCCAGGCCGTCGAGACGGGCCAGATCTCGGTGCACTACCAACCGAAGGTCGCGCTGCCGTCGCGTCAGGTCGTGGGTGCGGAAGCGTTGGTGCGCTGGACACATCCGGAGTTCGGCCGCGTCGACCCGGACGAGTTCGTGCCCGCCGTCGAGGCCACCGGTCTTGTGGACGTGCTGACGGACTTCGTGATGGACAGGGCATTGGAACGCGTGCGCCGCTGGCTCGACCGCGGGCTGCGGATGTCCATCGCGGTGAACCTGTCCGTGCGGACGCTGGGCGACGAGGACTTCCCGAACCGCGTGTCGGCCGCTCTGGAGCGCCACGACGTGCCGTCCGGGCTGCTGACCTTCGAGCTCACCGAGTCGGGCGTCATGGCCGATCCCGAGCGCGCTCTGCCGGTGCTGCGGCGCCTGCACGCGATCGGTGTCGTGCTGGCGGTCGACGACTTCGGCACCGGCTACTCGTCACTGGCGTACCTGCGGCAGCTGCCGGTGGACGAGGTGAAGATCGACAAGTCGTTCGTGCTCGGGATGGGCACGGATCTCGGCGACATGGCCGTGGTCCGGTCGATCGTGGAGCTGGGCCACTCGCTCGGTCTTGTCGTGGTGGCGGAAGGCGTTGAGGACGACGCCGCGCGTGATCAACTCGTGGGCATGGGCTGCGATGTGGCGCAGGGCTACCTGATCTCGAGGCCGCTCTCCGAAGATCGCTTCGAGGCCTGGCTGCGGGCACGGACCGTGCAGGTCAGGGGCGCTCGCGATGAGACGGTGCTCACCCTGGTGCACTAGAGGCACCCCCGGATTTCGTTCTTGGTTGCCGCGTGTTGTAGAGTTCTCCACAGCTCAGCAAGAACGAAAGAGCAAGCCCCTTTAGCTCAGTCGGCAGAGCGTCTCCATGGTAAGGAGAAGGTCTACGGTTCGATTCCGTAAAGGGGCTCTACTTACTAGCCGCAGTGCTGAGCGCTGCGGCTGTAGGTGTGTAAAGCGGTGTAGCTCAGTTGGTAGAGCAAGCGGCTCATAATCGCTGTGTCGCCGGTTCAAGTCCGGCCACCGCTACTCAGCAGGATCCCCGCCGGGCGGTAAGCCCGCACCGGGTGCCTCACTCTGAGGCCGGGGCAAGTGCGCTCTCAGGAAGGCAAGGACCGTGGCTGCAACCGACGTACGCCCGAAGATCACCCTCGCGTGCGAGGAGTGCAAGCACCGGAACTACATCACCAGGAAGAACCGTCGCAACGACCCGGACCGCCTGGAGATCAAGAAGTTCTGCCCGAACTGCAAGACGCACCGCGCGCACAAGGAAACCCGCTGACTTGAAGCCCTTCCTGGGCGCGTAGCGAATCTTCGACGAAGCCCGTCCCGCAACTGGGGCGGGCTTCGTCGTTTCTCGAGGCGTATAGGCTGCTCAGGTGCCTCTCGACCCCGCCTTCACCGGACGTAGTTATCCGCCGTCGACGCCGTACGACGTGAGCCGCGAGAAGATCCGCGAGTTCGCCGACGCCATCGGTGCGACCAGCCCGGCCTACCGCGACGCCGAAGCCGCGAAGGCGTTGGGGCACAGGGATGTCATCGCGCCGCCGACGTTCGCGATCGTGGTGTCGATGAAGACCAACGAGACGGTGATGTTCGACCCGGAGCTGAAGCTGGACTACAGCCGCGTCGTGCACGGCGACCAGAACTTCACCCATCACCGCCCCATCACCGCGGGCGACCAGCTCGTCTGCGTCGCGCACATCGACGCCATCACGTCCCGCATGGGCAACGACATGGTCACCGTGCGGACGGAGATCAGCACGGTCGAGGGCGAGCCCGTCACGACCGCCAAGTCGATGCTCGTCGTGAGGGGAGAAGACGCGTGACCGCGAAGATCGACACTGAAGTCGGTACGGAGCTGCCGGCGCTGTCCGTCCGCCTCAAGCGCGACGACCTGGTGCGCTACGCGGGCGCCTCGCTGGACTTCAACCCCATCCACTGGAACGAGAAGACCGCGAAGGACGTCGGCCTCCCGGACGTCATCGCGCACGGCATGCTGACGATGGCCGTGGCGTCGCGGATCGTCGCGGAGTGGCTCGGCGACCCCGGCGCGATCGTCGAGTACGGCTGCCGCTTCGGCCGGCCCGTCGTCGTGCCCAACGACGACGAGGGCGCGCTGGTCGAGGTGTCCGCGAAGGTGACCAAGGACTTCGAGGACGGAACTGTGAAGGTCAACATCAACGCGGCTTTTGACGGCAAGTCGGTGTTGACAGGCGCGTACGCCCGCGTGCGCGTCGCCTGATCTTGTGATCAAGAACACCACCGGGCAGCTCGGTCCGGTGGTGTTTGCGGTGCTCACGCCGGATTCGGGGGCCGGGTGCGGGGCAGTTGCACGACCCTGATTCGTGTTCTCGCCGCGCGTGTGGGTAGGCTGTGCGTCAGGCCGCTCGGCAGATGCTTGAGCGGTCTGGTTGGAGTGGTCCGGGAATGTTCCCGTACACTTTCAATCTTGTGCGCCAGGGGGTCTCATCTGAGATCTCAAAGGGGTGTAGCTCAACTGGCAGAGCAGCGGTCTCCAAAACCGCAGGTTGCAGGTTCAAGTCCTGTCGCCCCTGCTGTCAACGCGTCATGGGTGGAGTGGAGGACGGCATGAGCGAGGGCCGCGAGCAGGACCAGCCGGAGGAGCGCGAAGGCGCTGTCCGGCCGTCCACTGCTGCGGCGCGACGTGAACGTCGTGCCTCCTCTCGCCCCGCCGCCCGCAAGGACGGCAGCAGCGCTGAGTCGAAGAAGAGCGTCGCCAAGTCCGAGGAGTCGGACGAGGACGCGAAGAAGGGTCGCCCGACCAAGACCCGTGAAGGACAGGAGAAGCGTCCCTCGCTGATCGGGCGGTTCTTCCGCTACATCCGCGAGGTCATCGGCGAACTCCGCAAGGTGATCTGGCCGACGCGCAAGCAGCTCGTCACGTACACGGGCGTTGTCCTCGTGTTCGTGGTGTTCATGGTTGCGCTGGTGTGGGCTCTCGACCTCGGCTTCGGCGCGGCTGTTTTCGAGTTGTTCGGCTGAGCCGGACAGCTGCCGCTGCAATCAGGAAGCGAGATCCACAGTGACCTCCGATAACGGCGTAGACGCCCAGGAGAAGACCGACCTCATCGACGACGAGGTGTCCGAGGACACCGCGCTCGACGAGACGGTCGAGTCTGACGCTGTGGACTCCGAGGACGAGGACACCGACGTCGCGGACGAGACCGGCGAGTCCGGTGAGTCCGAAGAGGACGCCGCCTCGGAAGCCGGTGACGTTCTCACGATCGACGAGACGCCGATCGACGAAGAGCCCGAGGACCCCGCCGAAGAGCTGCGCCAGGCCCTGCGCCGCGCGCCCGGCGACTGGTACGTCGTGCACTCGTACGCCGGTTACGAGAACAAGGTCAAGGCGAACCTCGAGACTCGTATCCACACGCTCGACATGGAGGACTACATCTTCCAGGTCGAGGTGCCGACCGAAGAGGTCACCGAGATCAAGAACGGCCAGCGCAAGCTGGTGCAGCGCAAGGTGCTGCCCGGCTACATCCTGGTCCGCATGGAGCTCACCGACGCGTCCTGGAGCGCCGTCCGCAACACGCCGGGCGTGACCGGGTTCGTCGGAGCCACCTCCAAGCCCTCGCCCCTCACGATCGACGAGGTGCTGAAGTTCCTGCTCCCCCAGGGTGAGCAGAAGCCGGCCGAGGGCAAGAAGGCCGCCTCCACCGCCGCGCCGAAGCCGACCATCGAGGTCGATTTCGAGGTGGGCGAGTCGGTCACCGTCATGGACGGACCGTTCGCCACGCTGCCTGCGACGATCAGCGAGGTCAACGCGGACGGCCAGAAGCTGAAGGTCCTGGTGTCGATCTTCGGCCGGGAGACGCCGGTCGAGCTGTCGTTCAGCCAGGTCTCCAAGATCTGAGCGGTTTTCCCTCACCGGAAGACCGATCGGCCACGCTGCGGCTGGCAGAGCCGCGCGCGGACACTGCAATAACAGGAAGTACGGACAATGCCTCCCAAGAAGAAGAAGCTGTCAGCGATCATCAAGCTGCAGATCAAGGCTGGTGCCGCCAACCCGGCGCCTCCCGTTGGTCCCGCGCTGGGTCAGCACGGCGTCAACATCATGGAGTTCTGCAAGGCCTACAACGCCGCGACCGAGTCGCAGCGCGGTCAGGTCGTGCCGGTTGAGATCTCCGTGTACGAAGACCGCTCGTTCGACTTCAAGCTCAAGACCCCGCCGGCCGCGCGACTCATCCTCGCCGCCGCTGGTGTGGACAAGGGCAGCGGCGAGCCGCACCGCGTCAAGGTCGCCAAGGTGACCATGGAGCAGGTGCGCCAGATCGCCACGGTCAAGATGGTCGACCTGAACGCGAACGACATCGACCAGGCCGCGAAGATCATCGCCGGCACCGCCCGTTCCATGGGCATCACGGTCGAAGGCTGACCACACCCACTTTTAGCAAGCGTGGGAGAGCCGAGCGCGGCTCATTCACCACGAACTGATCCACGAAGGACAGAGTTATGAAGCGCAGTAAGGCCTACAAGGCCGCCGCAGAGCTGGTGGACCGGGAGCGGCTGTACTCGCCGCTCGAGGCTGCCAAGCTCGCCAAGGAAACGTCCAAGGTGAAGCTGGACTCGACCGTTGAGGTTGCGATCTGCCTCGGCGTCGACCCTCGCAAGGCCGACCAGATGGTCCGCGGCACCGTGAATCTGCCGCACGGTACGGGCAAGACCGCCCGCGTGATCGTCTTCGCAGTTGGCGACAAGGCCGCTGAGGCCGAGGCCGCCGGTGCGGACGCGGTTGGCTCCGAGGACCTGATCGAGCGCATCCAGGGTGGCTGGCTCGACTTCGACGCCGCGATCGCGACCCCCGACCAGATGGCGAAGGTCGGCCGCATCGCCCGCATCCTGGGCCCGCGTGGCCTGATGCCGAACCCGAAGACCGGCACCGTGACCCCCGAGGTCGCGAAGGCGGTCAACGAGATCAAGGGCGGAAAGATCAACTTCCGCGTTGACAAGCAGGCCAACCTGCACTTCGTCATCGGCAAGGTCTCGTTCGACCCCGAGAAGCTGGTCGAGAACTACGCGGCCGCGCTGGACGAGATCCTCCGCGCCAAGCCGTCCGCGGCCAAGGGCCGGTACGTCAAGAAGGTCACCGTCTCCACGACGATGGGCCCTGGCATCCCGGTCGACCCGGCTCGCACCCGCAACATGCTGGTGGACGAGGCCTGAGCCTCGCGGTTCCAGATCTTCTGTGAAAGGCCCCCGGAGTTTCCGGGGGCCTTTTGCGTTGGGGTGGGCGCTGACGCGCCGTGCGATGGTCGGCGTTCCAGCGGAGGGGTCGCCTTGCGTGCGATCCGTCGCCTTGCGTAGGTGGTCGGGGCTTGGCACCCTCAGTGCGTTTGCCAAGCGGCCCAATCAACCGCAGGTGCTCGGCGACCAGTCGGTGATGACCCAGCCCGCGTTGACCTTCTCGACCACGAAGGTGCCGAGGCGCGGGCCGCCTTCGACGGTCAGGGCGCAGGAGTCGATGGTGACCTTGGTGGTGGCCGGGGTTTTGAGCATGTCCGGCGGGAACATGACCTGCTGGTACTTGTCCACGCTCGTGACCTGCGTCTTCAGGGTTTTGACCGCAGCCGCGCAATCGCTTGCGCCATAGGCGTTGGCGAACTTCTGGCGAGTGTCGTCGCGCAGGAACAGGGTGCAGGCGCGGGTCGTGTCGGCGAAGGAGACGTGCTTGTAGAACATGCCGACTGTGCCCTGCAGGCCCGCTGGGGCGGAGAGGCCCTGGGCCGGGCCCGTCACGCCGCCGCTGTCCTGGGCGATGTCGCCCGCGTCGTCGCGGCCGAAGTAGTGGTTGTAGGCCCAGAGCGCGGTGAAGAGCAGGACCAGGAAGAAGAAGACGCGCCAGAAGAGCTTGCTGGCCAGGACGACGAGCCACCAGCGCTTGCCTTGCGGCTTCTGGGGTTGGGGAGCCTGGCCCGTGGCTTCCTGGTAGCGCTGGTACTCCTGGAAGCGTTGGAACTCCTGGAACTGCCGCAGCTGCTCCGGGTCCACCTGAGGGGCAGGGGGCTGCGGCTGGCGGGGCGCGAGGTCCTTGCCGGGCTCGTCGGTCACAGGTCACATCATGCCGATTTGGATCGGCGGACACGACTCGCGTACTCTCATAGTGGTTCTACCGAAGACCGCTGGTTTTCTCCGCGAGGAGAACGAAGGCCCCGTTGCAACACGGGCGGCCCGCGCAGGGAGGACGAGGCTCAAGTTCGTTGTGACGCCCCGTGCTGCTTGTGCGCGTGGGCGTTTCTGTTGTTTCGGAGCCTTCTCGGCTGGCGGTCTAACCCAGCCCAGAGAGGAGGCGATCATGGCGAAGCCCACGAAGGTTACGGCGGTCGCTGAGCTTGCGGATTCGTTCCGCACCAGCTCGGCAGCGGTTGTCACTGAGTACCGTGGCCTCTCCATGGCGCAGCTCACCACGCTGCGTCGCGCTCTCGGCGCGGGCACCAAGTACACCGTCGCGAAGAACACGCTGGTCAAGCTGGCCGCTGCGGACGCCGGTGTGGAGGGCCTCGAGGCTCTTCTGTCCGGTCCGACCGCCATCGCGTTCGTCGAAGGCGAGCCCGTCGAGGCCGCCAAGGCGATCCGCGACTTCGCGAAGGACAACAAGGCCCTGGTCATCAAGGGCGGCTACATGGATGGCCGCCCGCTCTCGGTCAACGAGGTCACTGCGATTGCAGACCTCGAGACCCGTGAGGTGCTGCTCGCGAAGCTCGCGGGCGCGATGAAGGGCAACCTGGCCAAGGCCGCGGGTCTGTTCAACGCCCCGGCTTCCCAGGTCGCTCGCCTGGCTGCTGCCCTGCAGGAGAAGAAGGCCGC
>JAVXWK010000388.1:0-3750 GCA_032230575.1 Pseudonocardiales bacterium
CCGGCTCGGATCCACTCGAACAGCTCGAGCTCTCCGTCGATCTCCCATGACGGCAGCCCTGCGTCACTCAACGCGCGCCGCGCCTCGGAGGGCGATACGTCGTCGTAGTCGACCTGCCGCGCGTACACGGTCGATATCCGCGCGGCCACGTCGGCATAGTCGAGCGCCTCCGGTCCGGACAGGACACGGACCCCCTCCTCGACCGACCCCGCCGTCAGCAGGCGAACGGCGACGTCGGCCACGTCACTGGACGCGACGAACGCGACCCGTCCATCGCCCGCCGGCAGCGCGATCAGCGCCTGCCGCCGGATGGCATCCGACAACGGGAGCAGGGTCTCCATGAAGACGTTCGGCGCCAGGTAGACGACGGGCAGGCCGCTCGCCTCCAGGTGCATGGCGATCTGCCGGTGGCTGCGCATGAACCGCACCTGGCAGTCCGGGTCCTGGAAGCCATCGGCAGCGACCTTGACGATGAGTGGCTGGTGCCCGGCCGCGACGACCGCATCGATGAACGTCACCTCGAGCTCCACCTGCTGCTCGCGCGAGGGACTGTTCAAGAAGATGCGGTCGAACTTCTGCAGCACGTCCGCCGCGGGGGGCGCATCCAGGCTCGCCACCAGCGGCTGCACGGCTGGAGGCAGGTCGGCGGCCTTGACGTCGATCCGCACCATCGCGGTCGCTTTCGCGTCCGCGTCGTCCAGGCCCTCGACCACGCGGTAGCCCACCCGTCCCGTCGATCCGGTCACCAGGATCATGGGCGCTCGCCTCCTCGGCCCGGCGGCAGGTGCGCGCGTTCGCACGCCATGCGCGCCAGCGTCGCCCGGCTGTCCGTGGTCGTGCATCCCCCGCGCGCGGGAGCCCGTCGGCACCACGCGACTGACGTCAGAGCTTGCGCACGTCCCGGACCTTGAGGGGCATCCCGTTGCAGCTGCTGCGCAGCTGGGGTGAGGGGAGTCCGACGACCTCCACCTCGTCGCCTTCCACGAGGCCCTCCGTCGCGGCACCGAGCAGCACCCAGCGGGACGGGTACGCAACCAGCTCGAGGCACCCGGGCTGCGCCCCCGCCTCGACCCGGCCGCGTGCGGTGACGACCTTGAACTGGTCACTCGGCGAGGAGGGCGCAGCAGGGGGTCGGCTCTGGGTCGGCGGCGTCCGCGCACTCATCGACGTGTCGTCCGGCTGCGGGTCGTCACCCGGGCTGGACCCGGCGGACGCGCCGCCGCACCCGGTGCCCAGCCCTAGGAGCATCAGCGCCAGGGCAACGTTGCCCAGACCCGCCATCACGCACCTCCCCATCGGCACGGAACCTACGACGCCGTACGCCGGCGCGCGGTTCCAGGGTCGGCCACTACCCACCCGTCGACGACAGCAGACACCCCGCCCGGAACGACGGTGGGCCGGAAGGGACACGCCCTTCCGGCCCAGCCTCGCCTGCTCGCGTCGTTACCTCGTCGACGAGATCCGGATGTCCATCGAGGTGCCCTTCGTCTTCAGCACCTTGATGCGGACCCCAGCGTTGGGCACCTTGACCCCGGTCAGCGGGATCTCGGGGTACCAGTACTGGTTGCTGTCGTCGAAGACCGGCTGCGCGGCCTGCCCACGGACATAGCTGGGCTTGCCGTTGATGTGCAGCGTGAACGACTTGGCCTTCTCCTGCGAGAACGGCGCGTCGTACACCTGGATGCGCGAGCGCCACGGCCTGCCGTCCAGGTTGTAGATCGGCTGCGGGTGTGCATCGATCGGCAGGACCTCACCCTGGCCCGGGTGCTCACTCGTGTTGTTGTCGCTCTGGGAGGTGTCCCAGTACGAGACGAGCAGGCCCTGCTCGTACGAGAAGTGCTCGACCCAGTCCGGCTTCGTGTTCAGGAACCCGAAGTTGTACGGACCCGTCGCGAGGTACTTGTCGTACGACACGTGGCTGCGGTGCGAGGCGATGTAGAAGTTGTCGTACGCGACCGTCTTCGACGCACCGATCGCCTCGAAGCCGTCGAGCGTCCAGCCCTCCGGAGTTGCCTCCGCACCGCTCTGGAAGACGGTCGTGGTGCCCGCCGTGACAGCGATGTCATCGGCGAAGAAGCCCTTGCCGCCTACTGCGCCGTCCGTGGCGTAGTGGAAGCGCAGGCCCACCGTCTTGCCGGCGAAGGCCGTCAGGTCGAACGTCGCAGGCACCCAGCCGGTGCTCGTGCCATCGATGCCGTTGCCCTCTGCTGCCTTGGTGATCGACCCGGGGATCGCCTTGTAGCCCGTGCCGTCGTCGACCTCGACGTAGGCGTAGTCGCACGGGTCAGATCCGCAGTCCTCGATGTCCCAGTTGGCCTGAAAGGTGAGGGTGGACGTGCCCGCGGGCAGGGTGACCTGACGTGACATCGAGTTGTCGAGGTCGTCGCCGTTGCCGCTCCACCAGGACTTGGTCCCGGTTGCGGGCGGCACCAGCTCTGTTGTGACGTTCTTCTTCGGGAGCACGACGACCGCGCCCTGCGGCTTGGCGGTGTTGTACTCGTGCGGGCCGAGCTGCAGCGTGCGGTTCTGTCCCGCGACGACGGTCTCGTAGTCGAGCCAACCGAGCTGCAGCTTGTCCCACGCCGAGAGGTCGCCGGCACGGGTGCCGAGCGCCTCGCCGGCAGCGTTCAACCGACTCTGCGCCATCAGGTTCCACCACTCGACGCCGTTGTCGCCACCGGCCGTGTCGTAGTGGTCCGGCAGGCCGAGGTCGTGACCGTACTCGTGCGCGAAGACGCTGAGGCCGCCGTTCTCGGGCTGGATGGTGTAGTCGGCGACCCACAGTCCGGTGGTGCCGATCTGGGTGCCGCCGTCCTTGTTGCCCTCGGGGCCCTGGCCGGTGCCCTGGAACGCCTTCCAGCGGTGCGACCAGATCGCGTCCTCACCCTGCTGCGGGTCGCCGTCGGCCTGGTCGCCACCGGCGTGCACGATCTGGAAGTGGTCGATGTAGCCGTCGGGCTCGTTGAAGTTGCCGTTGCCGTTGTAGTCGTAGCGGTCCCACTGGTCGTAGGACTGAAGGTCAGCGGCGATCTGCGCGTCGGTGCGACCGCTGCTCTTCTGGTCGGCGACCCACTGGTCGAGCGCGTCCTTGATCAGGTTCCACGTGTTGCCGCAGACGTTGCTGCCGCACGGGAAACCGTCGCTGCGGCCGTAGCGGGCCTCGTTGTAGGGGACCTTGACCCAGTCGCTGACCTGGCCGTCGACGCTGTAGCGGCCGGATGACTGGCGCTCGTAGAAGGTCTTGACCGACTCGACGCCCGCACCAGTGCCGAAGTACAGGTCCCGGTAGTGCTGGGGGTTGTAGTCGGCCTGCCAGACGGTGGAGTTGTCCTTGGTGCGGTCGGGAGCGGGGATCTTGTTGTGCAACGGACCGTCGAACGTCGTGGGGCCGGGCGTGTCCGGGTCGGTGTCCTGGTCCGGGTAGCTCGGATGCCGCTGGTCGGCGAACTCCGCGAGGACGACGAAGATCTTGTCGCTCTTCTCGCGCTGCAGCTCGACGTACTGGTCGACGGTCTCCTGCGAGGCCTTGGCGCCGTTGTGCGGCGAGCGGCCCTCGCTGACCTTGACGACCTTGCTGCCGTTGCGCTCGATGACCTTGGCCTTGCCCTGCAGGACGCGCTGCAGCGCGACCTCGCGGAGCGCCCGGCGCTTCTCCTCGGCGCGGTTGGGCAGCTCGTCGGCGGTGACCGACTTCTTGCCCACGGACTTGGAGCCGTCCGGCGGCGCGGCGCCGGCCGACAGCGCCAGCGT
>JAVXWK010000713.1:0-3636 GCA_032230575.1 Pseudonocardiales bacterium
CGCCGTGCTGAGCGGCGGCGTCGACGAGGCCGCGATCTACTACGAGACCACCGGCACCACCGGCGCGCCGACCCCGTGTCCGCGCAGCGCCAAGGACATCGCGTGGAGCAACCTGCACGTCGAACGCTCGTGGCGGCACATGTTCGCGCGGCACTTCGGCGAGCGCATGCCGGTCGTCGGGCTGATGGGCCCGTCCGAGCTCTACGCGTTCGGTGACACGTTCGGCGACGTCACGCAGAACATGGGCGCCTGTCACGCCAAGATCTGGCCGGAGTCGAGCCGGGTCGGGTTCGCGAAGGCGTTGCGGCTGCTGAAGGAGCTGAACGTCGAAGTGATCGCGTGCGCGCCCACGTTGTGCCTCAATCTCGCGAAAGCCGCGCTGTACCACGGTTATCAGCTCAGCGACTTCAACGTGAAGATGTTCCTGGTGCTCGGTGAGATCTGCACACCCGAGTTCGCCGCGAACGTGAAGTCGATCTGGGGCGCCGACGTGCTGCCCGGCCTGTACGGCTCGCAGGAGGCGTTGGCGATCGCGACCGGATGCGCCGAGAACCGGCTGCACCTGTCGGATCCCAACTACCTCGTGGAGGTGCTCGACCCGGACACGCTCGAGCCGGGTCACGACACCGGTGAGCTGTGCCTGACGATGCTGATCGACGGCATCAAGCCGTTGATCCGCTACCGCACGGGTGATCTCGTACGCGTCGGCGGCACCTGCGGGTGCGGCCTGCCCGGCACGCCGATCGAGGTGATCGGGCGGGTGGACGACCGCATCGCGCTGGGCGGCGGGCGGGTCCAGCCCGCCGAGATCGAGTCCGCGATCCTGCACGGCGTCACCGGCTGCCTCGGCTACCAGGTCGAGATCGACCCCGGCGACCGCGTCACCGTGCGGCTCGACCTGCTCGACGGCGACGAGAGCGTTGTGCGGCAGGGCATCGTCGAACGGCTGCGGGACAGGTTCGGGGTGGGCGCGGACATCGCGGTCGACGCCGAGCTGGACCCGATCACCAACACCGGCGCGTTCGTGAGCTGGAAGGCCGCGCGCATCAAGGACAACCGCACCGGGCCCGACCGCGTCGTCGAGGCCGCCCGCACGGCGGCGGCCCGGCACTCGTACACCACCTGACCTGGAGGCCGCGATGGTGTCGACCGAGCGCCGGGCGCTCCCGGCAGCCGACCCGCTGACCACCTACCTCGCCCTCGCCGAACGGTTCGGCACCGACGAGGTCTACCTGCTCGAGTCCCCGTCCGGCCCGGAGACCGACTGCCGCCACGCGGTGGTCGGTTTCGGCGTGCTGCTCACGCTCTCGGTGTACGGCGACGAAGTGCGCCTCACCGGCGTCCCCGCCGTCGTCGAGGCCGTGCGGTCCAAGCTCTCGCTGCCCTTCGGCGACCTGTGGGAGATGCTGCGCGAGGCGCAGAGCGCGTTCCCGCCGGCGCCGGGCTTCGGCTTCCTGTCGTTCTTCGGCTACGACACCGCGCACCACGTGGAGGAGCTGCCCAGAACCATCCCGCGCGACCACGACGAACCGGACGTGTGCGTCGTGCTGCACCAGGGCCGGTTGCGGTTCGACCTCACCACCGGCGAGGCGGAGCTGCTCGTGCACCACAGCGACCTCTGGCCGGATCTCGACCCGGACGCGGTGCTCGACGCGCTGCGCGCCGCTCCCGTGGTCCCCGCTCCCCTGCTCGCACCCGCGGACTGCGTCGACGAGACCGACGAGCAGACCTTCCGCCACAACGTGCGCCGGGCGCTGGACCACATCGCGATCGGTGACATCTACCAGGTGCAGATCGGCCACGAACTGCGGATCACCAGCTCGCTCGCGCCGATCGACGTCTACCGGAGGCTGCGCGAGCGCAACCCGTCGCCGTACATGTACCTGGCGCACTTCGCCGGGCACACGGTGATCGGCGCGAGCCCGGAGCTGTTCGTGCGCTACGCCGGCGGTACCGCCACCATGCGCCCGATCGCGGGCACGATCCCGCTCGACGCCGGCCCGGAGGCGGCGGCACGACTGCGCGCCGACCCCAAGGAGATCGCCGAGCACGTCATGCTGGTCGACCTGTGCCGCAACGACATCGGCCGGGTGTGCGACCGCGACACGCTCGACGTGCCGGACATGCTCGTCGTCGACCGCTACTCGCACGTGGCGCATCTGGTGTCCACCGTGGTCGGACGAGTGTCCGATGTGGACGCTTACGAGGTGGTGCGCGCACTGTTCCCGGCAGGAACGATGACCGGCGCGCCGAAGATCCGCGCGATGGAGATCATCGAGTCGATCGAGACGAGCCGCCGCGGCCTCTACGCGGGTGCGCTCGGCCTGGTCGACTTCGACGGGACGCTGAACCTCGCGTTGTGCATCCGCAGCCTGACCCACGCCGGCTCCACCTACCGCACCAGGGCTTCGGCGGGAGTGGTGGCGGACTCCGACCCCGGCAAGGAGTGGCGGGAGACGCTGGTCAAGATGAGCGCCGCCTACTGGGCGGTCACCGGAGAGGAGCTCGCCTCGTGAGGACGCTCGTCGTCGACGCCTACGACAGTTTCGTGCACATCATCCGGCAGTACCTCGACTCCGTGGACGCGGGGCCGGTCGTGATTCGCTCGAACGAGCTGACGCACGCCGCCGTGGCACGGATGCGGCCAGATCTCATCGTGCTCGGACCAGGCCCCGGTCACCCGGCGGCTTCCGGGCACGTCGAGCTGGTGCACCGGTTCGCCGACTCGACGCCGATGCTGGGCGTGTGCCTGGGCCACCAGGCCATCGGGCTCGCGCACGGTGCCGACGTCCGGCCGGCGACCCACCTGGTGCACGGCAAGACCAGCCCGGTGCGGCACGACGGGCGCGGCGTGTTCCGCGGCCTGCCCAGCCCGTTCGACGCGACCCGGTACCACTCGCTGATCGTCGTCGAGGACACCGTGCCGGACGTTCTCGAGGTGACGGCCCGGTCCGAGGACGACGGCTACGTCATGGGACTGCGGCACCGCACGCTGCCGATCGAGTCCGTGCAGTTCCACCCGGAGAGCGTCACCACCGGCCACGGGTTGCGGCTGCTCGCCAACTTCGTCAGAACCTGGGCGGCGGCGAAAACCGCATGAGAAATGGGCGGCTCCCGCGGGAGCCGCCCATTTCTCGTCTCAGACCACCCGCACGGGCATGTGCTTGGTGCCCAGCATGAAGTTCGACCGCAGCCGCTCGATCGGCCCGTCGAGCTCGAACCGCAGGCCCCGGTCGCGCAGTAGCTCGAACAGGATGGTGATCTCCTGCCGCGCCACGGTCTGCCCGATGCAGCGGTGGTTGCCGACGCCGAACGCGATGTGGTGGTTGGGCGTGCGCGTGACGTCGAACCGGTCGGCCGAGGTGAACACGTCCTCGTCGCGGTTCGCCGAGGCGTTCCACAGGGTCAGCTTGTCGCCCTTGGCGATCGCGACATCGCGGATGGCGGTGTCCCGGGTCGCCGTGCGCTGCACGTAGGCGTTGGTGGAAGTCCAGCGCAGGATCTCGTCCAGCGCGGCCGGCAGCACCGACGGGTCGGCGTAGAACCGGTCCGCCTGGTCGGGGAACTCGGCGAACGCCGCCACACCCGCGCACGCGGTGTACGGGGTGGTCTCGTTGCCGCCCACCACGACGTTGA
>JAVXWK010000411.1:0-7066 GCA_032230575.1 Pseudonocardiales bacterium
GGTGAGCACCTCGGCCTCGCGCCGCGTCAAGCCGGTGCCTGGTGTGCGCAGCCCGGCTCATGAGCCGGTCGGCGACCGCGGGGGCGAGCGCGGTGTGCCCGGCGGCAGCGCTGCGCACGGCGGCGGCGAGCTCCTCTGGCGGCGCGTCCTTGAGCAAGTACCCGGTGGCGCCGGCCTCGATGGCGGGCACGGTGTCGGCGTCGGTGTCGTAGGTCGTGATGATCACGACTCGCGGCGCGCCGGGGCGGCTGGTGATGGCGGCGGTGGCCTCGGCGCCGGTCATGCCGCCCTTGAACCTGAGGTCCATGAGCACGACGTCGACGTCTCCCTCGGCGGCGCGGGTGACGGCGGCTTCGGCGGTCTCGGCTTCGGCCACGACCACCAGGCCGGGCTCGGTTTCCAGGACGGCGCGCAGGCCGGCGCGGACGATCGGGTGGTCGTCGGCGAGCAGCAGGCGGATCACCGGGCCTCCTCGGCCGGCAGCGGAAGGCGGGCAGCCAGTGCCGTGCCTTGGCCTGGGGAGCTTTCCACGGCGAAGGTGCCGCCCAGCGACTTGGCGCGAGCTTGCATCGAGGTGAGGCCGAAACCCGTGCCACCCCCAGCCGGGTCGAAGCCTGTCCCGTCGTCCACCACGTCGACCGCCACCTGGTCGCCGAGGTAGCTCAACGTCACGTCGGCCGTGCGCGCGTGGGCGTGGCGGACGGTGTTGGCCAGAGCCGACTGGGCGATCCGGAGCAGGGCGGCCTCGTGCGCGCCGGGCAGAGGAGACGGGTCGCCGGTCAGGTGGAAGCGGACGATCACCGGGTGCTGGGCGGAGGTGGTGGCGCACAGGCGTTCCAGTGCGTCGGCCAGGGAGGAACCGTCCAGGGCGGGTGGGGCCAGGGCGGCTACGAAGCGGCGGGCCTCGGCCAGGTTGTCCACGGCTGATCGGCGGGCCTGGTCCACGTAGCCCGCGGCCTTCGAAGGGGCCGCGGGGAGGGCTCGTTCGGCGGCGACGAGCAGGAGTTGGATGCTGGACAGGCCTTGGGCGAGGGTGTCGTGGATTTCGCTCGCCAGGCGTTCGCGTTCGGCCAGGACGCCCGCGTTGTGCTGGGCGGTTGCCAGACAGGCGCGGGTGGAGACGAGCTCCTCGACCAGCGCGCGGCGGCGTTCGCTCTCCCGGTAGAGCGCCTGGTAGCCCCACACGACGGCGACGGCCACGGCGGCGCCCAGAGCCGGGCCGATGGCCACGGCCGGGGTGAAGGTGCCGGTGTGGGCGGAGAAGCCGGTGATCGCCACGGCCGCGGTCGCCATCACCGAGACGAGACCCGCGCGGCGCGTCAGCAGGTGGAGTTGCAGGAAGTACAACGGGAAAGCGAGCCACACGGCGTCGGCGGACAGGACGAGCAACACCACCCACGTGAGGCCCAGAGCGGCCGACCACGAGGCTGCCCGGCGGGATGTGCGCACCAGGAGCGGGCCTGCCGCGTACACCAGCGCCATGACCAGGGCGACCGCCACCACGGCCGGGGTCGCGACCTTCAGCGCGGTGAGGGCCAGCAGGCCGATGACCAGCAGGTGCAGGCACCAGGTCAGCACGCGGCCGGTCGGAGTGAGCGTGTCCACAGTGTTCCCAGCATAGGTACGCCGCGGGAAGCCTGCCTCTGTCGAAAGACACAACCTCGGGTGTCCTCTTCGGACGCGGCAAACCCTGTCCGGCGGCAGATGCGGGACGGGCGGACGAGCGACGACAGTTCAGGGCGTCCCCGAGCGAAAGGCACCAAACCCGTGTTCGTCGCACTGCGAGACCTGAGGTTCGCCAAGGGTCGTTTCGCCCTGATGGGTGTCGTGATCGTGCTCGTCACCCTGCTGGTCGGCCTGCTGTCCGGCCTGACCGCGGGCCTGCAAAGGCAGAACGTGTCCGCGATCACGGACCTGCCCGCCGACCACATCGTGTTCGACGGACTGTCCTATTCGGACTCGACCATCACCGAAGAACAGCGGAGAACATGGGCCGCCACTCCAGGCGTGCTCCTGGCCGAACCGCTCAGCATCAGCACGACCAAGGCCACCGCGGGCAGCCGGAGCACGGCGGTCACGGTCTTCGGCACGAAGAACGTCGACGAGCACTCCGTGACGCTTTCCGCACCGGCGGCCGAAGAACTCGAAGCACAGGTCGGCGACAAGATCACCCTCGCGGGCAAGACCCTGACAGTCGCGCGGGTCCGCGGCGACGCCTACTTCAGCCACACCCCGGTCGTGTGGACGAGCCTCACCACCCCGGCGACCGTGATCGCTCTCAAAACCGAGAACGCCGACATCGCCGCGGCAGACGCGATAGCAGGCACCCGCACCGTCACCAAGGCGGACTCACTCCAAGCCATCGGCTCCTATCGCTCCGAAAACGGCTCGCTGCAACTCATGCGCGGCTTCCTGTTCGTCATCTCCGCACTCGTCATCGGAGCGTTCTTCACCGTCTGGACCATCCAGCGCAGCGCGGACATCGCCGTCCTGAAAGCACTCGGCACCTCCACCGCCACCCTGCTCGGCGACGCCCTGGGCCAGGCACTGGTCCTGCTGATCACCGGCACCGCCATCGGCACCGCGCTCGCCGCCGCGATCGGGACAGCGGTCCGCGACACCGTGCCCTTCCTGCTCGAACCGGCGACCGTCCTCACCCCGGCCGCCACCACCGTCCTGCTCGGGGCGCTCGGTGCCGCGCTGGCCGTGCGCCGCGTCGTCACCGTGGACCCGCTGACCGCGCTCGGGAGCGTCCGATGAGCCTCACCCTCAAGAGCATCACCCTCACCTACCCCGACGGCGACGGCAGGCTGACCGCGCTCGACGAGGTCGACCTGCACGTCCCCCGAGGCACCACGACGGCGGTGATCGGCCCGTCGGGTTCCGGCAAGTCCAGCCTCCTCGCCGTCGCCGCCACCCTCGTCACGCCCGACGACGGCACCGTCACTGTCGACGGCACCCCGACCGGCACCATGACCCGAGGTGAACTCGCCGACCTGCGCCGCAACCGCGTCGGCATCGTCTTCCAGCAGCCCAACCTGCTGCCCGCGCTCACCGCAGCCGAACAGCTGCGGGTCATGGCAACGCGAAACCGGCGCAAGGCCCTCGAACTGCTCGACGCGGTCGGCCTCGCGGATCAGGCGGAACGGCGTCCGCACCAGCTCTCCGGCGGCCAGCGGCAACGCGTCAACATCGCTCGCGCGCTGATGAACGAGCCCGCCGTCCTGCTCGTCGACGAACCCACGAGTGCCCTGGACCACGAGCGCGGCGCCGCGATCATCGACCTCATCACGACACTCACCCGTGAGCAGCGGACCGCCACCGTCCTGGTGACGCACGACCGCAGCCACCTGACGGAAGCCGACGCCGTGGTCACGATTCATGACGGGAGGCTGCGACCGGGCTGAAGGTCCCCGTGCGGCGAGGTTCCGGACGCTACGGTGTGCCCAGTCGCAGCGGAGTGAGGGGCAAGGGGCCTGGCGTGACGTCGTGGACCGAAGTGATCAACTATGTCCGGCTCCGGTACGAGGTGCTGGAGGAGACCGAAGACTGGCTGCGCTTCCGGCTCGACACCGAAGGTGAGCGCACGCAGCAGGTCGCCGTGCACCACCTGCCGGGCGTCGACGGTCAGGCGTGGGTGGAGATCTCCTCGCCCGTCGGCCGTGCCGACGACGTGGACCTGCGCCGCTTCCTCGAGCTGGCCGGATCGCCGGAGATCGGTGGCGCGGCGGTCGTGGACGGCCTCGCGCTGCTCAAGCACACGGCACCGCTGGAGGACCTGAGCATCCGCGAGGAGTTCGAGCGGCCGCTCACCCTCCTGGTCGCCCGCGCCGACACCATCGAGCACGAGCTGACCAGCGGCGATCAGTTCTAGAGAGCGGCGAGCAGCTCTTCCGGCGTCTCCAGCTGAGGCAGGTGACCGGTGCGGGGGAGCAGCGTGAACGCCGACCCCGGAATCGCGGCGGCGTAAGCCTTGCCGTACTCGGGGGCGACGATGCGGTCGCTCTCGCCCCAGAGCACGTGCACGGGAATCCGCACGTCGGAGAGCCGCGCGAGCAGCGTCGGGTCGGACATCGACGGCCCGGTGTAGCCGATCAACGCCCGCACGTCCGGACTCGGTCCCGCGGGCGCCTTGGACGGGTCGTGCCACGAGTGCGCCTGGATCTCGGCGAGCGTGAACCCGCTGATGTCGGTCACGGGATGGCCCGCGACCTCGACGCCGATGCCGTTGACGATCACGGCGGCCGTGACGCGCGGGCTCCCGAGCAGGGCGATCTCGGCGGCGAGCCAGCCGCCGAACGAGTTGCCCAGCACCGTCACGTCGGTGACACCGCGCTCTTCCAGCATCGCGACGTAGTACTGGGCCAGCGACGCGACGCCGGTCAGCGAGTCAGGCTTCGGCGTGCCTCCGAACCCGGGATGAACGGGTGCCAGCACCTCGGCGCGCTCAGCCAGCAACTCGGCGAACTTCGTCATCGTGGCGGCACCGCCACCACCGTGCAGCAACAGGTAGGTAGTCATATAAGTAACCTTAGATAAGCTTCCTTATCTAAGCAAGATGGCTAAGCTCACCACTTGTGAAGCACCGTGCCGCCGACGTCGCGCTCGCCGTGAAGCGCCTGCAACACCGCCACCACCGCGCGCTGAGCCAGGCCCTGGCCCCGCTCGGCCTCTCGCTCGTGCAGTGGGACACCCTGCGCCACCTGCACCGGACGCCGGACGCCTCGCTGCACGACCTCGCGGTGCTGACGTTCCAGACCGACCAGTCGTTCGGCTCGCTGGCGGTGCGGATGGCCGAGCGCGGGCTGATCGAGCGGATCACGGGACCGGGCCGGGCAGTGCGCCACAAGCTCACCGACGAGGGCGCCCGGCTGCGGGCCGAGGGCCAGGAGCTGGCCGACGGGATCACCGAGAAGTCGTTCAGCGCGCTGTCCGCCGCACAGCTCGACCAGCTCGGCGACCTCCTGGACGTGGCACTAGGCCAGTAGTTTCGCGGCTGCCCAGGTCACGGCGTCGGCGGTCTTCTTCGGCTCGTTCGACGGCTGCATCACGTGGCTGAGGACGTGCCGGACGATCAGGTCGACCGCGATGCCGAGCTCTCTCGGCTTGAGGCTCAGCTCGTAGGCCTTCAAACACCGCGACACCACTGCCTTCGCCGCGTCGAGCAGCCCGTCGGTGTGAGTGGTGAGCAACGGCAGCAGTTCCGTGTTCGCGCCGTGCGTCGCGGACACCACGGCGTGCAGCAAAGCGTTGTCGCGCGCCAGTTCCAGCACGTTCCGGACAGCGAGGTGGATCGCTTTGAGCACGTCGCCGGGGTGCTGGTCGAAGGCGTTCGTGACGACCGCGAGGAAGCGGCCGAGCTCGGCGAGCACGACCGCCTCCGCGAGCTGGGGCTTGGCGCCGACCTCGTTGTAGACGGTCTGGCGGCTGACGTTCAGCTCGGCCGCCAGCCGTGACATGGTGACCGCCTGCCAGCCCTGCTCGGTGATGAGCCTGGCGGTCACCGTCACGATCGCGTCGCGCAGTGGTGTTGGTGCTGTCATGGGGCTCCGATGGAGATGAAGTCGACCTTTTCCCGCACCCCGCAGTCGGGGCAGCACCACGAGTCGGGCACGGCCGACCACGGTGTTCCGGCCGGGAACCCCTCGCGAGGCGCGCCGGCCGCGGAGTCGTAAACGTAACCGCAGCCAGGACAACGGCCACCGGCGGCGTCCCCGTCGAGCGTGGCGACGGTGTCCTGCGCGGCGCGGTGGGTGGTGAGCGGCCGCGGGTAGCGGGCCAGGACCTCGGCGCGCTTCGGCGGGTGGATGTTCGCGAGGCTGATGTCGCCGTGGAAGTGGCCGAGCACGCGCGGATCCATGACGCGGCGCCACACCGGCGGCACCAGCGCGAGCAGGATCATGCCCGCGTAACCGGTGGGCAGCACCGGCGACTCCTCGAAGTCGCGCAGGGTCTGGTAGCGCCGCACCGGGTTCGCGTGGTGGTCGCTGTGCCGCTGCAGGTGGTACAGCAGGACGTTCGTGGCGATGTTGTTGGAGTTCCAGCTGTGGCTGGGGTTCACGCGCTCGTACCGCACGCGGCCGGGGATGCCGACCTTCTGCCGCAGCATGCCGTAGTGCTCCATGTAGTTCACGACTTCCAGCAACGAGAAACCGATGATCGCCTGCAGGACCAGGTACGGCAGGATTCCCCAGCCCAGCCACCAGATCATCGCGCCCCAGAGCACCGCGGACATCAGCCACGCGTTGAGCACGTCGTTGCCGATGCGGTACGGGTGGCGGTCGCGCCGGGCGTAGCGCTTCTTCTCCAGTCGCCACGCGCTTCTCACCGAGCCGGCGACCGTGCGCGGCCAGAACCGGTAGAAGCTCTCGCCGACCCGCGCGCTGGCGGGATCCTCCGGCGTCGCGACCCGGACGTGGTGGCCGCGGTTGTGCTCGATGTAGAAGTGGCCGTAGAAGCTCTGCGCCAGCGCGATCTTGGACAGCCAGCGCTCGTAGCTCTCCTTCTTGTGCCCCAGCTCGTGCGCGGTGTTGATGCCGATGCCGCCGATGGCTCCGATCGACACCGCGAGCCCGATCTTGTCCACAACGGACAGATCACCTGTGGCGATCACGTAGAACGCCGCCGCGAAGCCCGCGTACTGGATGGGCAGGAACAGGAACGTGATCCAGCGGTAGTAGCGGTCCTGCTCCAGCGCCTCGATCAGCTCGTCGGGCGGGTTGGAGCGATCCAGGCCCGCCAGGAGGTCGATGGCCGGGACGATGAGGAGCACGACGATCGGTCCGGTCCACAGCCAGATGCCCCAGCCGGTCAGCGCGTGCATGCCCAGCGCCACGAACGCGAGTGACGGGACCACCAGGCCGATCAGCCACAGATAGCGCTTGCCGTCCCTCCACTGCTCGGTCGATCCAGGTGTGACGGTGCCTGTCATCGCGCGCTCCTCCCGTTTTACAAAACCGTAGGAGATGTAAAACGGGTTTGACAAGAGGAGGCTGGTTGTAAAGTCAGGTGGATCGGTACACCCGGGTGGCCGTCTCGACGAACGCCCTGGTCAGCGGATCGTTCT
>JAVXWK010000446.1:0-5681 GCA_032230575.1 Pseudonocardiales bacterium
ATCTGCGTGTGGCCGGTCTTGAGCTTCTCGCCCGTGAGCCAGCCATATGCGGTGAGCGCCTGCTTCGACGACTGCTGGCCGACGGTGATGGAGTCGCCGACGAACTCGATGATCTTCGACGGCACGGCAGGAGCGAACGTCCGGGCGCCGGTGTCGATCTCGATGCCCTGGTACACCGCGTCACCGCGGTAGGAACCCGCGATCGGGCGGTAGGAGACGCGGAGGGTGTGGTTGCCTGCCGCCAGTGGTGTCGGGGTGAGGTTCACCGTGCCGCTTCGGTTCACGTAGTGCACGTCGGGTCCGCCGTCGATGCTGACGTAGAAGTCGATCGCGCGGCGCTGCTTGAGCTTGACCGTCCGGCCGGTGAACCCGACGACGACGTAAGCGCCGGCCCACTCGGAGACGTAGGCGCTCGACGAGCTCGTGTTCCACCGGCCGAAGTACCTGGCGTTCGGGTCGGTGGGTGTGCTGGTGGTGGCGGCGGACGCGGCGGGGACGGCGACCACGATGCTCGCCAGAACCGTTGCCGTTACGAGGAGTCGCTTGATCAAGGTGCAGCCTTTCGTTGCGAGGGCAGGGGAACGCGCGTCCAGTCGACGTCCGAGGCGAGGTAGAAGCTCGGGTACGACGGCTGGTTGTAGGTGGTCTGCTGGCGGGCGACCTCGACGCGGTACTGGCGGTCGTGCATGAGCGTGTACATCTTGTGGCTGGTCGGTTCGGTGCTGAGGTAGAAGCGCAACGCCGTGCTGTCCTGGTTCCGGTGACCCTCGGGGCTGAGCCGGTGGTCGTCGGTGTCGCCGAACCCGTCGCGCACGTCCTCACGCGGCATCGTGATGTACCGCTGACGGCCGTCGCGAGTGCCCGGCGCCGTCTTCGTCATCAGCTCCGTGCGGCCGTCGCCGTCCACGTCGCCGACGCTGACATCGTTGGCGGAGTAGGTGTAGCGCTCACCCGCCGGTGTCACGCCGTCCGCGGGTTTCCGCAGCGGCAGGTCGTAGTGGGACACGGCCCAGGCCGTCACCGGCCTGCTCCGGCCGAGCGCGGTACCGCGCCACAAAGGTGCGACGTGGTACCGCGCGCCTGGTGTCGGATCAGTGTCGACGTAGGTCGTGCCACCGGTGACCGTCGCGATGCGCTTTCCGTTGCGGTAGACCGCGAAATCCCGTCCGGTGAGCCGGTGGCGGTCGCACCGGTCGCCTCGTGGCCGAGCAGGCGCCAGCTCAGGTGCACACTGACGTCGGTGGTGGCCGCGACGAGTCCGCGGTCCAGGTGTTCGGTCCGCGCGGATCCCGCGGACGTGGTCAGTTGCCCTGAGAGAAGAGCGATGACCACCAGCGGGAGCAGAACGCTTCGTCGCAGATCCACGTCGGCTACCTTGAACCGTTTCAACGAGGTGCGCAAGAGCCAATGTTGTTGCCAGATAAGGTGGTAAGCGTTTTCCCGGTAGCATCGATGATCGTTCGTCGAACCGGCCAAGCTGCTCGACGAGACACCTGTCGAACAGGTCGACAGGGGCGCTGCTCCTTGACGGCCGTTGCCGGAGGTGTCACGTTCGCTGATGACAGTCGAAGCGATTCGATTCAGAACTCGATGACCAGGAGGATGCGGCCTTGGGGCATCGAAAAGTTCGATTGCGAAGGTGTGCACGTTCACAGATATGGACGCCATCGACCCTTGTGGGCAGGGGAGATGCCATGTCGATGATATGGACATGTCCAGGTCAAGCCGCCTAATGACCAGGCGATCTGCCAGGTTATCTGTTAAATGTCAATGTGAACGTACCCACTTCAGTCGTGAACATCCGGGCCGGTCCACCCGTAGTGTTCTCGAAACGCTTCAACGCTCGGAGGTGCCGACGTGGTCACCATCGCGGACGTGGCGAGGCATGCGGGCGTAGCGCCGAGCACTGTCTCCTACGTGCTGACGGGCAAGCGGTCGATCTCGCCGCAGACCCGGTCCAAGGTCAGGGAGAGCATCCGGCTGCTCGGCTACCACCCGCACGCCGGGGCTCGGGCGCTCGCGACCAACAGGTCGAACGTGCTGGCGCTGGTGCTGCCGCTGCGTCCCGGTGTGCATCTGCCCGTGCTGATGCGCTTCGTGACGGCGGCGGTCACGACAGCGCGCAGGCACGACATGGACGTGCTGCTGGTGACGGCGGACCAGGGAGCACAGGGGCTGCGCCGGATCGCGGGCAGCGCCCAGGTCGACGGATTTCTGGTGCTGGACGTGGAACTCGACGACGACCGCGTTCCGCTGCTGCGCCACCTGACTCAGCCGTCCATCCTCATCGGACGACCGGCGGCGGCCAAGGGACTCACCTGTGTCGACCTCGACTTCGAGGCGGCAGGGGCGCGGTGCGTGGACCACCTCGCCGACCTCGGCCACCGCTACATCGGGTTCGTGGGTGCGCCCAGCGTGGTGTACCAGCGCAACACCGGCTATGCGCAGCGCACCATGGCCGGGTTCAGCTCGGCGGCCATGCGCAGGGGCATCGCCTCGACGGCGCTGCCCGCCGAGGACGACTACGAGTCGGTGCTGACCTCCGTGCGCGGACTGCTGCGCACACAACCGGCGATGACCGCTCTCGTCGTGCACAACGAGGCGGCGCTCGGCTGGGTCACCGGCGGCCTGCGCACACTCGGGCGCAGGGTTCCCGACGACGTGGCCGTGGTGGCCATCTGCCCGGACGAGCTCGCGGAGCAGATGCAGCTGACCTCGGTGCAGCTGCCTGCGGAGGAACTGGCGCGCCAGGCGACAGAACTGCTCATCGCGAGGCTCAACGGGCAGCCGACGGCCCCGCTCACGCTGTTGCCACCCAAGCTCTCCAACCGCGCGAGTACCTGTCCACGTCCGCCGCGCGGTTGAGCCACACCCGGAGAAACAGTGGTCGGGGGCGCCGTGTCGGTGTTGTCGGTCTGTTCGTTCGTGCGGAAGCACTTCACCAAGGGCGTCGTGCTCGGCGCCGTCGAAGGATCAGACATGCCGAAGTTGTCCGACGTCGCTCGCGGCCGCCTCGTCTACGGAGGTGACTACAACCCGGAGCAGTGGCCGGAGGCGGTGTGGCAGGAGGACGTCGGACTGATGCGCGAGGCCGGGGTGAACCTGGTGACCGTCGGTGTGTTCGCCTGGGGCAGGCTGGAGCCGTCGCCTGGCAGGTTCGACTTCGGCTGGTTCGACCGCGTGCTGAACCTGTTGCACGAGAACGAGATCGGCGTGAGCCTCGCGACCCCGACGGCCTCGCCGCCGCCGTGGATGAGCCTGCGCCCCCGGACACCCTGATGGTGATGGCGGACGGTGTGCGGATGTCGCACGCTTCCCGCAACCACGTCTGCCCGTCCTCATCGGTTTACCGCTACGCGAAGGGCATCGTCTCCGTGCTCGCCCACCGCTACGGCGACCACCCGGCGCTGAAGCTGTGGCACGTCAACAACGAGTACTGCGAGGTCTGCCACTGCGACGGGCCGCGCAGCACTTCCGGCGCTGGCTGCGCGAGAAGTACGACACTCTCGACGCGCTGAACGAGGCGTGGGCGACCGCGTTCTGGAGCCAGCACTACGGGGAGTGGGCAGAGCCGTCGCGGCGGAGGAGGTTTCTACCGCAACCTGCTGTGCGCGCACCCGGTCGATCCTGCGGATGTGAACGCTGACAGGACCGTCGTCGGCTCATTTTCCGGTCCACTCTGGAGATCGCGAAGGGGCACAGCTTCACTGCTGGCGATGCCGGCGGGGCGCGGACCAACGTCCTCGCCCCGCTTGGTTCTCTTGTCGGTGTTGCTGCTCGGCTTTCAGCCGGCGGCGGCACCCATGATGGCGTTGATGATGCCCTGCTGCGTCACCGTGCGGGCCGTTCGGTCGAACAGTCCGAACCCGTACTGGCCGTTGTGGCCGTTGTCCCAGTAAATCGCTGCCGCGCCGTACTTCTTCGAAGTGGCCACGACGGCACGCGCGAAGTCCGCGCGGTACCTGTTGTTCGACGAGTCGAACGACGTCTTGTCGATCGAACCGTATTCACCGACGACCACCGGATACCCCTTCGCGACGAAGACGTCACGCATCAGCTTCAGCTGCGAGTCCAGGTAATCCTCCTGTCCCCAGGTGGACCTCTTCGAAAGATTGGTCGATCCGCGTCCCCACTGCGTGATCTTGCTGCTTTCCTCTCCGGCGAAGTCCCACGGAGCGTAGTAGTGCACGGAGATCATGATGCGCTTCTCGGAACTGGGGATCGACGGGGAGCGGTACTGGTCGGTCGGCAGCACGAAGCCGTAGTTGCCCGCGGTGTAGTCGATGTTCGTGTTCCAGCCGGGCACGAGCAACCACCGCGAGCTGTTGTTCCCGCCTGCTCGCCGCACGGTGTCCACGAAGATCTGGTTGTAGCTGTTGATGTTCGAGTAGCACGGCTGGGTCGGCCTGCCGAACTGCCCGTCGAAGTTCTCGTTCATCGACTCCAGGATCAGGCGCTGGTCGTAGTTCTGGAACCGCTGCGCGATCTGCTGCCAGGCCCTCTGGTACTTGGCCTTGATCGTCGACTGCGAGGACGAGTCGCAGATCAGCCAGGAGCCGTTGAAGTTCTTGTACCCGTCGCCGTGCATGTTGATCAGCACGTACATGCCGCGGTTGTACGCGTAGTTGACGACGGCCTGGACCCTGTCCAGCCAGGAGGAATTGATCGTGTAGTTCGGCCCTGGGCCGATGGCGTTCAGGTAGGAGACCGGGATTCGGATCGTTTTGAACCCGGCAGCCCGCACCCTGTCGATGAGGGCCTGCGTGACCACCGGCTGACCCCATGCCGTCTCGTTCGGGGTTCCGTTGATGGTGCTTTCCAGCTGGTTGCCCAGGTTCCAGCCCGCACCCATGTCGGCAACGATCTGCGAAGCGTTCAGCTGGTTCAGGGTGTCGGCCGACGCTGGACTCGACAGGCCGAACGTGGACGCGGCAATCGCCAGCGCAGCCGCGAGGAACCTGACCCTGAACCTTCTTGCCTTTGAATCCATAGGATTTCCTCTTCAGGTCTTGAGAACGTCAAAACCAGGTAGATCTGCCTGGGCTTCATCAGAGGGTTGGAAAGCGATTTCCAAGATGGCAGGGCCGAACCGCGCAGTCAATCCTTGTGGTGCGGATATTCGACGCGCAACGTCCGAGTTCGACGAAATTCGATTCGAACGAGTGACGCCGAGGTGGTGTCAATCCACGATTGCGCGGAGGAGCATTTCGGAGAGGCGCTTCACGATCGCTGTCGTTCGGTTCCGTACCGCGGCACTGTTTCTGTGAGCGTGTGGCCGAGGCGATCACGGCGGTGGTCACGCGAAGCGTCGCCGCCGGTGGTGTGTCGCACCGGCACCAGTTTCGCGCCAGAGGCGACGCAGTCCTGAGGTGCCCGCGACGGATGCCTCCGTGGCTACTGCGGCGCGCCGGTCGTGGTGGCACCTGTGCGGAACAGGTACGTGGTGATGCTTCGTGCCGGCAGGTTCATCGTGGCGGTGCCGTCGGACACCGTCGGCAGTCCGGTCGAGGCGAGGTTCTCGGAAGCGCTGGTGCGGTACGCGCCGCTCGCCGAGACGCCGTTGCCGGGGAGTTGCACGCTCACCGTCTGGGCTCCGCTGTTGACGTTGTTCACGACCAGCGTCCAAGTGCCGCCGAGCAACGTGGCCATGATCTGCACACCACTCGGTGCGCCGGTCACCG
>JAVXWK010000463.1:0-24801 GCA_032230575.1 Pseudonocardiales bacterium
TGCAGTACCTGCTCGGCTAGCGCTGCTGCCACTTCGGCACGGGCGGCGCGGTGTCAGGACCGCGCCGCGCCGCCCACACCGCCGGCACCACGCCGTAGAGCACGTGTGCGGCATCCAGTGACGGTGCGCGACCCCGTGAGCAGGCATAACATGGACGCATGGGTACCACCCTGGAACTGAGCGACGAGGAGCTCGTACTCCTCCGGCACGCGCTGCGCCACTACCTGTCGGAGTTCGGCCACGAGGAGGCCGACATCGTCCGCAAGGCACGCGCGTTGCTCGGCAAGCTGCCCGCGCCGGCGTCCAAGTAGCCGTCAGGGTTCCGCACCTCGCCGTGACCCGGCGAGCGATGACGCTTGGCCTGGACCGCGCACCAGCCGAGGAACGCGAGCGCCAGCCACACGTAGCTGTTGCCGATGAGGTGCTGCCACCACGTCCACTCGAGCTCCTTGTTCGCCGTGGTCGGCAGCAGCCAGTGCGGGCCCACGGCGAACACGCCCACGACCGCGAGCCGCACCCGACCGTGGAGTACGAGCAGGGCAGGCGCGATCCACAGCCAGTGGTGCGACCAGGAGACCGGCGAGATCAGCAAACCCGTGGCGGCGACTGCCAGGAGCGCGGTGAGGTCGTCGAGTCGCGGGAGCAGGAGCACGGTCAGCACCAGCACGGCCAGGCTGAGGATCATCCACGCGGTGTCGGGTGCGCCGAGCCGGATCAGCAGGCCGTGCAACGACTGGTGGGCGCTGTAAGGAAGACCGCCGACGCGTGACGGGTCGAGCATGGCGTGGAACCAGAACTCCTTCGAGTCGCTCGGCGCGAACACCCAGCCGATCAGACCCGCCCCGGCGAAGGTGGCGACGGCGGTCAGCGCCGGGCGCCAGCGCCCGCGGGACAGGAAGTACAGCACGAAGATCGCCGGGGTGAGCTTGATCGCGGCAGCCAGGCCGATGAGCATTCCCCTGGGCCACGGGGTGCGGGGCAGCAGGCAGTCTGCAGCGACCAGGCCGATCAGGATCATGTTGATCTGGCCGAGGTCGAGGCCGCTGCGCATCGGTTCGAGCAGCAGCGCGACCGCGGCCAGGCCGAAACCCGCCCACGGCACCGTGCGCCTCTGTACCGCGGCCAAGTGACAGGCCACTGTGAAGAGCACGATCCCGGCCGCGGTGAAGAGGACCGCGACGACCGGTAGTGGCAACGGGCTGAGGCCGCCGAACAGCATCGCGGCGAACGGCGGGTAGGTGAACGGGAGGCCGGCGGGACCGTGGAAGTCCGTGCCGTAGAGGTCGATCCCGGACCGCCACGCCTCGCCGCCGGTGAGGTAGACGCGCAGGTCCACGAGCCCGGAACCGAAGCCGCGCACACAAACCCAGACGAGGACGCCGGTCGCGACCACGGCCCAGAGCCGGCGCGGGTCGAGGCGGGTCAGAACGGCGGTGGTACGCGTTGCGAGGGTGTTCATCGCGCCACCGCCGTCCGACGGCCGAGCGCCACGACACCGGCCGCCGCGATGGCTGCCACCACAGCGCCGAAGCTGTTGTTCAGGAAGTCCTGCGTCTCGCACAGCCCACGCCGGGTCAGCGGCTGCACGAGCTCGATCACCGCGCTCAACGCGACCGCCGCGCCCAGCACCACGAGCGGCCGGCGCGTCGCCAGCACCGCGAAGAACACCAGCGGCACGAACAGCAGGGCGTTCAACAGCTCGCTCGAACCGTGCAACGAGAAACCGTTGAGGTGACAGAACTCCTGCCCCGCCCACGACGGCAACGTCCGCGAGAACGTCACGCCCAGCACAACGCCGAGCGAGATTCCCGCGAGCACCGCGGGCACGGGATGCCACCCGTTGCGCCGTGCCGCGGCCCGCGCACCTAACCCGAACGCGACGGCCCCGACCACCACGCCGCCCGCGATGAGCGGGTTCGACAGCGCGAACAGCACCTGATCCAGCACAGGAAGACCCTTCGTCCACGAGGAAGTCCGATGTGGACGAGCCTGCTGTTCGAAGGGGTGCCGCCGAATCGGCCCACGGGCCGGTAGATCATGGCCGGACGGCCGGTGGGCACTTGCCGGGTCGGTCGTTCGGCTGAGGCCAGCCGGCCACGTGCGTGGTCAGCACGGGAATCATGTCCGCCCCTCCAGCGGGAGCTCGGCCGTGACCAGCCAGCCTTCCCCGGTGGCACCCGCGAAGAACCGCCCGCCCAGCTCGTGCACGCGTTCCCGCATGCCCACCAGTCCGAAGCCGCCGGAGTGAGCCGGGCGCGAGGTGCCGTTGTCCACAACGGACAGCAGCACCGCCGACGTCGTGAGCCGCACGTCCACCTCGACACCGGTGGCGTCGGCGGCGTGTTTGCGGGTGTTGGTCAGAGCTTCCTGCACCAGCCGCAACACCGACCGCCCCAGCTCCGGCCGCACGTCGGACGTCAGCTCGATGCTCGTGCGCACCGGCAACCCCGACTTCTCCACCAGCTGCCGCAGATCGGCGGTCAGATCACTCGTCGCCAGCGCGGTCCCGTTGTCGCGCAACGTCCGCACCATCGCCCGCATCGCGCCCAACGCGTCGGTGCCGCCGCCGACGATGCCGGGCAACATCTCGTACGCCCTGGCCGGGTCCTCTTCACCCACCACGAGCGCGGCCTGCGCCCGCACCAGCATGCCGGTGACGTGGTGGGCGACGACGTCGTGCAGCTCGCGCGCCATGTCGAGGCGTTCGTCGCGCCGCGCCCGGTACTCAGCCGCGGCGGCCAGCGCGGCCCTCGACAGGTCGCGCATCCGCAGCAGCACCCCGGCACCGACCGCGATGACACCGAGGATCAGCGTGAGCTGGAGGCTGTCCGCCCTGGAGAGGTACTGGCTCGGCCGGACCTGCGCCGCATGCAGGCTGACCAGCGCTAACGCCGCAATGCACGCCAAGGCCGTCCGGACGGGCACCTTCCACGCGAGCCAGCCGGCCAGCACCATCACCGCCGCCATCTCGGCCAGCCGCACCAGCGGATGGTCGAGATGGACAGGCATGGCGACGCCCGGACCCTCGATCAGGAACGACCGGGTGATGCCGGCGACCAGCTGGGTCATCGCGAACACAGCCACGCACGCGACGGCTGTCAGGATCACCGGCCGGCGTAGAAGTAGCCCCACGGGCGCGATCGTACGAGGCCGACGACCGAACAGCCTCGCACTTCCGGCCGAGGCAGATGGCCAACCGGTCAGGCGGCGCCGATCGCTTCGTCGAGGATGCTCAGCCCGAGTGCCAGCTCCTCCTCCGACGCGGTCAGCGGTGGCGCGATCCGGAACACCCCGCCCATCCCGGGGATCTGCACGATGTTCATGTGCAGCCCCAGTTCCAGGCACTTCTGGGTGATCGGCGCGCTCAGCGACTCGTCGGCGATCTCCAGCCCCACCAGCAACCCACGCCCGCGCACGTCCGACACCAGGTCGTGGCGCGTTGCGATGTCGTCCAACCCGTTGCGCAGGAACGTCCCGAGCTTCGCCGCCCGCTCGTCCAGCCGTTCCTCGACCAGCACGTCCAGCACGGTGTTGCCGACCGCGGCCACGAGCGGATCCGACACGTGCGTCGTGAAGAACAGGTAGTTCCGGGAGAAGGCCTCCTCCTCGATCTCGGCGGAGGTGATCACCGCGGCCAGAGGCAACCCAGCGCCCAGGGTCTTCGACAACGTCAGGATGTCCGGCACCACACCGTCACGCTCGAACGCGTACCAGGTTCCCGTGCGGCACAACCCGGTCTGCGCCTCGTCGAAGATCAGCAGCATCCCGCGCTCGCGGCACTTCTGTTGCAGAGCGGCGAAGTAGCCCAGCGGCGGCTCGAGAATCCCGCCGGAGCTGAGGATCGGCTCGACGATGCACGCGGCCAGCGAACCCACCGACTGCGCGTCGATCAGCTCGAACGCCAGGTCCAGCTGGGCCTGCCAGTCACCGGACGGCGCCGGAATCGCGAAGTTGCCCGGTGTCGCGGGCCCGTACCCCTTGCGGCCCGCGGAGTAGGTCGCGGAGGCCGCCGCCGCTGTCATCCCGTGCCACGAGCGCGCGAACGCCACCACCTCGTGCTTGCCGGTCACGAGCTTGGCCATGCGCAACGCCGCCTCGTTCGACTCGGCGCCGGTCGTCAGCAGCTGCACCTTCGACAACTGGGCGGGCAGGCTCTCGGCGAGGCGCCGGGCCAGGTCCACGACCGGGCGCGAGAGCATGCCGCTGAAAAGGTGGTCGAGGTTCGCGATCTGCCGCCGCACGGTCTCGACGATGCGCGGGTGCGAGTGGCCGAGGATCGCGCTCATCTGGCCGGACGTGAAGTCCAGGACGCGGCGGCCGTCCTCGGTGAACAGGAAACTCCCCGCCGCGCTGTCGATGATCTCGCGCGTGAACGTGCCGCCGTAGCGGACGAGGTGGCGGTCGACGTCGTCCCAGAAGGTGTCCATACCCGGAAAGCTACGAGCGACCGAGCATCAGGTCCATCTCACAATTCCACGCTCGCTGTTCGGTAATACTGAACAGCATGACGCTCAACCCGTGGCGGCTCAAACTGCTCAGCCAGCTCGACGCGCTGGGCACGGTCCGGGCGGTGGCGCAGGCCGCGAACCTCAGCGCGTCGAGCGTGTCGCAGCAGCTCGCGGTACTCGAAGCCGAGACACGCACCCAGCTGCTCGAACGCACCGGACGACGCGTGCGCCTCACGTCGGCCGGGCTGATCCTGGCCAGACGGGCCCGCTCGATCCTCGACCACATGGACGCCGTCGAGGCCGAGCTCAGAGGCCTCGACGAGGAGCCGTCCGGACGCGTGCGGCTGGGCGGGTTCCAGAGCTCGATCCACACCCTCGCCGTGCCCGCGATCCAGAACCTCGGCCACCCGCACCTGGACGTCGAACTGGTCGAGCTGGAACCGCACGCGAGCATGCCCGCGCTGCTCGCCGGTGAGGTCGACGTGATCATCACGACGACGGACTTCGTCGAGCTGCCGGTGCCGGAGGACGTCGACGTCGTCCCGCTCGGCCAGGACCCGGTCGTGCTGGTCACCCCGCCGAACCACCCGGCGACCGACGTCGGCCACTGCAAGGACGAGCCGTGGGCGTTCGACATCCCGGGCTCGTACATGGCGAGCCTCGCGACGCGGCTGTGCCGTGAGGCGGGGTTCGAGCCGAAGATCGTCGGGCGGTTCAGCAACTACATGCTGACTCTCAAGCACGTCGAGGCCGGGCTCGCGGTCGCGGTGCTGCCCGCGCTGGCCGTCGACCCGCGATTCGACGTGGCGACGAAAGAGCTGCCCGTGACCAGGAGGATCGCCGCGGCTGTCCGGCGGGATTCGCGCGCCGCGATCACAGTGGTGCTCGACGCCCTGCATACTCGGTCACTGGACGGGAGGTGATCATGGGCCAACGGGTCACCATCAACGACGTCGCGAGCGCGGCCGGGGTGTCGCGGCAGACGGTGTCGCGGGCGCTCAACGACAAGGGCGAGATCGACGGCGACACCAAGCAGCGCGTGCTCGACGCCGCGCGCGAGCTGGGCTACCGGCCGAGCCGGTTCGCACGAGGCCTGGTGCGACCGGACACCACCTCGATCGGCCTGGTGATCCCCGACCTGCTCAACCCGTTCTTCACCGAGGTCGCCGCCGCCGCGCTGGACGCCGCCCGCGCGAGAGGCTGGCACGTCGTCATCTACGACACGGCCGACAGCGTCGACGAGGAGCTCGGCACGCTGCAGGTGATCGGCTCGCAGGTCGACGCCGTCGTCGGCTACTTCAACCTCTCCGAGACCCTGCTCGACCAGCACACGCACGGCATGCCGGTGGTGCTGATCGGCCGCGAGCACCACGCGCCGAGGTTCAGCTCGATCCGGATCGAGGGCGCCCGAGGCGTGCGGTCGGCCGTCGATCACCTCGTCGCCGCAGGGCACCGGCGCATCGGCATGCTCGACCACGCGCACGCCGAGCCCAGTGACAAGCACTCCTGGTTCTGCGAGGCCATGGCCGCGCACAACCTTCCCTCCGACGCGGTCGCGGGCGCCGCGCAGTCGGTCGACGGCGGTGCCGCGGCGCTGACACAGCTTCTCGGCGCGCGAGGGGACCTGACCGCCATCTTCACGTTCAACGACATCATCGCGATCGGCGCGCTGCGCGCCGCCCGGCGGTCGGGCAGGGACCTGGCCGTGATCGGGTTCGACGGCCTGCAGCTCGGCACCGTGGTCGACCCGGCGCTGACCACCGTCGCGCTCGACACCCGCAGGATCGGCGCGCTCGCCGTCGAGCAGGCCGCCCGGCTGATGGCCGGTGAGGAACCACTGTCGGGTGAGGACATGGTCGTGCAGGCCGTCCTGCTCCTGCGCGAGTCCGCCTGACCTGCTATTTCAGTAACCGGGGGTTGACACTCTCACTCGTCCGGCTCATGCTTCGCGCCACGCCGTGAACGCTCACGGGAGCGTTCACGGACTCCTCGGAGGGTCCCCGATGACGTTGACTCGACGCAGGTTCCTGACCGGCACGGCGGCGGTGGCCGCCACGGCGTTCGGCGCAGGAGCATGTAGCAGCCCCACCACGGCCAACCCCGGCCGCATCACGCTCTGGTACGGCACGAACTCGGTGTCGGAGAAGCTGCTGGCCGAAGCGGTCGAGCGCTTCCCCGCGCAGAAGCTGACGCCGTCCAAGGTCAGCGGTGAGCTGAACCGGCGGTTGCTCGCCGCGCTGTCCGGCGAGGCCTACCTGCCGGACATCACCCTGCTCGGCGACGGCATCTCGACGTACTTCTCGGCCACCGACCGGTTCGCCGACCTGAACTCGCTGGGCGCGAAGCAGGACGAGCCCCGCTACCTGCCGTGGAAGTGGCAGGCGGGCCGCAGCCCCGACGGGTTCCAGCTCGGGTTCCCGATCGACATCGGGCCGGCCGCGCTCTACTACCGCGCCGACCTGTTCGGCGAGGCCGGGCTGCCCACCGATCCGCGGGCCGTCTCCGCCGCACTGTCCACCTGGGACGACTACTTCGAGTTCGCCCAGCGGGTCAAGGACAAGCTGCCCGGCCGCTACCTGATCACCGACACGAAGATGGTGTTCACGTACTCCCTGGCGCAGGAGAAGCAGAAGTACCTCGACCGGCAGAACCGCTATCTCGCCGACCAGTCGCAGGTGCGGCGCGCCTGGGACCGCGCGGTCAAGGCGTTCCGGATGGGACTCACGGCGGGGTACGCGGGCTCGGCCACCGGTGAGGGCGTCGACCGGCTCGCGGCCTGGAACAACGGCAAGGAGGTCAGCTTCGTCAACGCCTCCTGGATCACCGGCAACCTCAAGCAGTCCGCGCCGGGCACGTCCGGCAAGTGGCGGGTCTGCGGCCCACCCGGCGGCTCCGGCAACCAGGGCGGGTCGTTCCTCGCCATCACGAAGTACTGCCCGGATCCGCGGGGCGCCTACGAGATCGTGAAGTGGTTGCTGTCGCCCGAGAACCAGGCGGCTGCCTATCAGGAGCTCGGGTTGTTCCCGTCCAGCCCGGCCGCGTTCGACGACCCGCGGGCGCTCGCGCCGGAGGAGTTCTTCGGCGGCCAGGTGACCATGGAGGTCTTCGGCAAGATCGCCTCGGAGGTCCAGCCGGTCTACTTCTCGCCGTACGACATCTCGATCAGCGACACCTACACCGACGAGCTCACCAACGTCGAGAGCGCGGGCAAGGACCCGGACCAGGCCTGGGAGGACGCCCAGACCGCAGTCGAGCGGCTGCTGCGCCGTCAGGGGGTACTCGCGTGAAGCGCAAGTACCTGCCGCAGTACCTGGCGATCGCGCCGTTCTTCGTGCTGTTCGCCGTGTTCGGGGTCTACCCGGTGCTGTACTCGCTGTGGTTGTCGTTGCAGCGGTGGAACGGCGTCAGCGAGATGAAGTTCGTGGGACTGGAGAACTTCCGGTTCCTGCTCACCGACACCGCGTTCTGGGACTCGATCGGCAACACGCTGATCATCTGGGTCATGTCGACGATCCCGATGCTGATCCTGTCGATGCTCGTGGCGCTCGGCCTGAACTCCGCGGTGCGCTACAAGGGCGCGCTGCGGATCGCCTACTTCCTGCCGAACGTCACTTCGATCGTCGCGATGTCGCTCGTGTTCGGATCGTTCTTCTCCAACGAGTTCGGTGTCCTGAACTGGTTCCTGGGCCTGTTCGGCGTGGATCCGGTGCAGTGGCTCAGCGATCCGTGGGCGATCCGGGTGGCCATCTCGTTGATGATCATCTGGCGCTGGACCGGCTACAACGCGATCATCCTGCTGGCGGGACTGCAGGCGTTGCCCAACGACGTGTTCGAGGCCGCGAAGCTCGACGGCGCCGGGCCCGTGCAGACCTTCTTCCGCGTCACGCTTCCGTTGCTGCGCCCGGTGTTGCTGTTCTCGGTCGTCATGTCGGCGATCGGCGGGCTGCAGATCTTCACCGAGTCGCAGATTCTCCTCGGCAACCGCGGCGGCCCCGAGGGCGCGGGCATGACGATGGTCCTCTACTTCTACAACACCGCGTTCGCGGACAACGACTTCGGCTACGGCGCCGCCATCGCGTGGGGCATCTTCGTCGTGGTCGTCCTCTTCTCGATCCTCAACTGGCGACTCGTGCAGCGCCCGCCCAAGTTGAGGTCACAGCTGAAGGGAGCGGGTGAGTGAACCGCGTCTTCACCTCCGCGGCGCTGGCGATCGGCGCGCTGATCACACTGTTCCCCTACTACCAGCTCGCGGTGATGGCCTCGAACACCACCGCGGACATCTACTCGTCGCCGCCCACGTTCTGGTTCGGCGGGCACCTCGTCGAGAACATCGGCGAGGTGTTCGCGAAGATCGACTTCTTCGGCTCGGTGGTCAACACGCTGATCGTGGCCGTCGCGACGACGTTGCTGGTGCTGTTCTTCGACTCGCTGGCGGCCTTCACGTTCGCCAAGTACGACTTCCCGGGCAGCAACGTCCTCTTCGGACTCCTGCTGGCGACGTTCGTGGTGCCGACGCAGCTCGCGGCGATCCCGCAGTTCGGCCTGATGGCGGCGTTCGGCTGGGTGGGCGACCTGAAGGCGCTGGTCATCCCGGCGGCGGCCAACGCGTTCGGCATCTTCTGGATGCGTCAGTACGCCCGTGGCGCCATCCCGGACGAGCTGCTGGAAGCCGCGCGGGCTGATGGCGCGGGCTTCTTCCGCACCTACTGGTCCATCGGCCTGCCGGTGCTGCGGCCTGCCCTGGCGTTCCTCGGGATCTTCACGTTCATCAACGCCTGGAACGACTACCTGTGGCCGCTGGTGGTGCTGATCGACTCGAACCACGTGACGCTGCAGGTGGCGTTGTCGCAGCTCAACAGCCTGTATCTGAAGAACTACGCCGTCGTGATGGCCGGGACGCTGGTGGCGATCGTGCCGCTGATCATCGTGTTCCTCATCGGCGCGCGCCATTTCATCCGCAACATCGCCGCTGGTGCGTTGAAAGGCTGAGTTTTGTCGTACATCGAAGACATGGGTCCTGGCACGGGGGCGTTGCCGCCGCGCGCCTTCTTCACCTCGGACGCGGCGTCGCTGTCGCTCGACGGGACCTGGGAGTTCCGGCTGTCACCGAACGCGGCCTCGGCCGACGCGGGCGACGACTGGGGCACGATCACCGTTCCCGGTCACTGGCAGCTGCAGGGTCACGGGTCGCCCGCGTACACCAACGTCGTGTACCCGTTCCCGGTGGAGCCGCCGTTCGTGCCGTCCGAGAACCCGACCGGCGACTACCGGCTCGCGTTCGAGCTTCCTTCTGACTGGCCGGCTGATGAACCGGCTGTGCTGCGGTTCGACGGAATCGACTCGTGCGGGCGGATCTGGCTCAACGGCACCGAGCTCGGGGTGACGCGCGGCAGCCGGTTGCCGTCCGAGTTCGAGGTCGGCCACCTGCTGCGTCCGGCCGGGAACGTGCTGGCCGTGCGCGTGCACCAGTGGTCGGCCGGAAGCTACCTCGAAGACCAGGACATGTGGTGGATGTCCGGCATCTTCCGCTCTGTCACGCTGCTCTCGCGGCCGCGCGGTGGTGTCGCGGACTACCACCTGCAGGCGTCCTACGACCACGTGTCCGGGCTCGGCACGCTGTCGGTCGACGGCGCGTTGGTGACCGTGCCGGAGCTGGGTGTGGAGAACGCGCAGCGCGCCGAGGTGCCGGTCGAGCCGTGGAGTGCCGAGAACCCCAGGCTGTACGACGGTTTCGTGCACACCGCCGCCGAACGCGTGCCGGTGCGGATCGGGTTCCGGACCGTCTCCATCGAGGACGGCGTGATTCTGATCAACGGCTCACGCGTGGTGTTCCGCGGCGTGAACCGGCACGAGCACCACCCGAAGTCCGGCCGCGCGGTGCCGCGTGAGGTCATGCTCGCCGACGTCGTGTTGATGAAGCAGCACAACGTGAACGCCGTGCGCACCAGCCACTACCCGCCGGACCCGTACTTCCTGTCGTTGTGCGACGAGTACGGCCTGTGGGTGATCGACGAGTGCGACCTCGAAACCCACGGGTTCGGCGAGCTGGGCTGGGCGGGCAACCCGAGCGACGACCCGCGCTGGGCCGAGTCCTATGTGGACCGCATGCGCCGGATGGTGGAACGCGACAAGAACCACCCGTCGATCGTGATGTGGTCGCTGGGCAACGAGTCCCACACCGGCCGCAACCTGGCCGCGATGGCCGCGTGGACCCGCGACCGCGACCCGTCGCGCCCGGTGCACTACGAGGGTGACCACGCCTGCGAGTACGTCGACGTCTACAGCCGCATGTACGCCTCCCACGAGGAGGTCGAGCAGATCGGCCGCGAGCGGAGGCACGGTCTGCCGTTCGTGCTGTGCGAGTTCGCGCACGCCATGGGCAACGGGCCGGGCGGGATGCTCGAGTACCGCGAGCTGTTCGAGCGCTACCGGACGGTGCAGGGCGGGTTCATCTGGGAGTGGATCGACCACGGGCTGGAGGTCGACGGGCACTACGCGTACGGCGGCGACTTCGGCGAGACGATCCACGACGGCAACTTCGTGATCGACGGGCTGGTGTTCCCGGACCGCACGCCGTCGCCGGGCCTGGTGGAGTTCGCCAAGGTCTTCGAACCGGTGCGGATCACCGGCACCGCCTCCGGCATCCGGATCGAGAACCACTACGACCACATCTCACTGGACCACCTGCGTTTCGACTGGCTCTACGAGGCCGATGGCACCGAGGTGGCGACAGGTTCCATGAACGGCGCTTTTGTGGACCTGAGGTCTACGAAAGCGCCGTTCATGGAGTGCCCCCTGCCCGAGCTGCCGGTGGTGGCTGGGGAGGGGTGGCTGACCGTCCGGGCCGTCCTCGCCGCCGCCACCAACTGGGCCGAGGCCGGGCATGTGGTGGCCTGGGGGCAGATCGCCGTCGCCGAGCCCGAGCCCGTCTCCCCCATCAGCGGAGTCGAGCTCGTCGGCCTCGGCGACGTCCTCTGGCTCGGCCCCGGCGAGTTCGACCCAGCAACCGGGCGCCTCACCAGGCTCGGAGACCGCCCCGTCGATGGGCCGAGGCTCGACCTCTGGCGCGCCCCCACGGACAACGACCGCGGCTCCGACAAGCCCGAGGAACGAGCGTGGCGCGAAGCAGGCCTGCACCGCCTGCAGCACCGCGTCATCGAGGTCGACGTCCAGACGAGCGCCCTGGTCGTCCGCACCCGTGTGGCACCACCGAGCTGGGGTTTCGGCATGCTCGCCGACTACCACTGGACCGCGGACGGCGACCGGCTCCGGCTGCGGGTGAACGTCACCCCGGACGGCGAGTGGCCGTGCACGCTCCCCCGCCTCGGCCTCCGCATGGCGCTCCAGGCAGACGCCGTCGAATGGTTCGGCGCGGGTCCGGGCGAGGCCTACGCGGACAGCCACCAGGCCGTCCGGATCGGGCGGTTCCAGTCCACAGTGGACGCGCTGCAGACGCCGTACGTCTTCCCGCAGGAGAACGGCAACAGGGCTGACACGCGCCGGCTCCGGCTCGGCGGCGTCCAGATCAGCGGCGAGCCTGCGTTCGACTTCACCGCCCGCCGCTGGACCAGCGAGGACCTCGACGCGGCCAAGCACACCAGCGACCTGAAGCCGCGCGACCGCGTCTACCTGAACCTCGACCTCGCCCAGCACGGCCTGGGCACGGCGTCGTGCGGGCCGGGCGTGCTGCCGCAGTACCGGCTCCACGCCCAGAAGGCGAGCTTCGCGGTCACGTTCCAGACGCTCTGATTCCAGCATGTGGACCTAGTTGAGACGTCACCTAAGCTCGGGAGGAGACTGAAGGAGGAACGGTGCCGCGGAAGTCAGAACCGTTGCGGAAGCTGGGTTTTCTCACCATCGGGCTGTTCGACGAGCACGACCCCGGCGCGGGACACCGGTCCACGCTGGAGATCATCGAGCTGGGTGAGCAGCTGGGGTTCGACAGCGCGTGGGTGCGGCACCGGCACCTGCAGTTCGGCATCTCCTCGCCCGTCGCCATCCTCGCCGCGGCCTCCCAGCGCACCAGCCGGATCAGCCTCGGCACCGCCGTGATCCCGCTGGGCTGGGAGAACCCGCTGCGGCTCGCGGAGGACCTCGCGACGGTCGACGTCCTGTCCGGCGGGCGGCTGAATCCGGGCGTGAGCGTCGGGCCGCCGATGTACTACGACGACGTCAAGCACGCGCTGTACCCGCAGACCGCGGACGTCGAGGACTTCAGCTACGACCGGCTGCAGCGGCTGCTGGACTTCGTGGGCGGCGGGAAGGTCACGGAGTTCAGCGGCACCAGGGGCATCGAGCAGTTCTCGGACCGCGTACAGCCGCACGCGGCCGGGCTGCGCGAGCGGACGTGGTACGGCGGCGGAAGCCTGCGGTCGGCGAAGTGGGCGGGCTCGCACGGCCTGAACCTGTTGTGCAGCAACGTGGTCCAGGCCGAGGAGTCCGAGGACTTCGCCGAGATCCAGCTGTCGCACATCAGGACGTTCCGCGAGCACGGCGGCAACCGCGTCTCGCAGGGACTCGTGGTGATCCCGACCGACTCCGCCACGCCGGAGCAGCGCGCGAAGTACCAGGACTACGTGGACCAGCGCACGGAACGCACGAAGACGCCGTTCGGGCCGCGCCGGTTCATGTTCGCGCGCGACCTGATCGGCACGTCCGCCCAGATCGCCGAGCAGCTGTACGCCCACCTCGCCTTCCAGGAGGTCGACGAGGTGGCGTTCGCGCTGCCGTTCAGCTTCGAGCACGAGGACTACGTGCAGATCCTCACGGACATCGCCACGAAGCTGGGTCCGGAACTGGGCTGGTCAGCGTAGAGCCCACCACGTGTCCATGCGCGGCACGGCGGTCGTGTCGCCCTGAGCGACGCGGCCTGCGTGGAACAGGAACCCGGCGATGCCTGCCGCGCCCGCCATCCAGCCGATGCCGGCGGGCAGCAGCGGGTCGTCGTTCTTGTGCTCGATGAACCGCCAGCAGACGCCTGATCCGTCCGGAATGGCGTGTTTCACCACCACATCGGCCAGGTGCAGCGCGAAGTCCGTGTGCTCGCCTGCGTCGAGCAGCCGGTCACCGACGCCCGCGGTGCCACAACAGCGTCCGTCGTTGTCCCAGAAGCCCGGGTGACGCCGTTCGGGCAGGCCGGAGACGCGGATGCTGTGCAGGCATCGGCTATGCCAGTCCTCGACCTGCTGTCCCGCCACCTCGTTCACGCCCGCGTGGCCCAGCGCTCGCCACAGCAGTGAGGTTCCGGTCGCGCCGTTGCACCAGCCGTAGCTGAACGGCTCCAGGTCCTCCCGAGGTGGAATGCGCAGCGGGGCCCGGAAACCGCCGTCGCTCACGTCGGAGATCGACACGAGGTGCGAGGCACCCGCGGTGGCCGCCTCGACGAGATCCGGGCGGGCGAACTCCGCACCGGCCAGCGCGAGCGCGGTCGCGATGCCCGAGAGGCCGTGCGAGAAGTTCGGCGTTTCCCGCTGCACGACGCACATGCGCGCCGGCACCATTCGCCAGTTGAGGCCGGTCGGCATCTCTTCGCGTTCAGCCAGCAGGATCTCGGTGGCCAGGCCGGCCAGCTCGTCCGCGCCCCGCACGCCGTGCCGCCGGGCGTGCACCGCGGCCAGCAGCACACCCGCGGTGCCCAGCGTCAGGTCGTGGCACTTGGCGCCCTCCAGGAAGTGCGGCGGGCTGAAGTGCTCATGCGTCCAGCCGTCCGGTGTGGACAGTTCGAGCAGGCGGGCGACGGCGGCGTCGGAGCCGGGCCCGTCCAGCACGGTCAGCACACCGATCGCGCTGACCAGGCCGCTGAAGAACATGTAGTCCGTCGCCGTGGCGATGCCCGCGCGGATCTGCTCGGCGATGGCGTCCGCCAGGCGCTGTTCCTCGCCGGTCCACTCTCGGCAGAGCCGGATCTCCGCCAGCACGTGGGCCAGGCCGCCGACGCCCGCGTACATGCCGTCGCGGTCCTCAGGATCGAGCTCTTCGCCCACCGACGGCGGTATCCACACCGCGTCGTCGTAGCGGACTTGATCCAGTACCCACCGCCAGGCTGCCTCGGCGGTCCCCCAGTACGTGTTCATCGAACGATCATTACATTGCCGGTGTGACGGTGGAGCTGATTCTGGCCGAGGCGGACCTGACCGAGTTCACCGTGCGCCCGCTGGGTGGCGGCACGTACAACTCCGTGTTCCGGGTGACGTCGCCCGAGGGCGACTTCGTGCTCAAGGTCTCGCCGTCCGACCGGCCAGGACTCACCTACGAGCGCAACCTGATGCGCACCGAGGCGATGTTCTGCAAGCTGGGCCACGCGGTCGCACCGGTACCGGAGGTCGTGCACACCGACTTCTCCCGTGCTCTGGTGGACAGCGACGCGCTGCTCACGACGTGGCTGCCGGGTCAGCCGCTCTTCGGCCGCGAGGACGTCGACCGGCCGCTCATCCGCCGCCAGCTGGGCCGGGCCGTGGCGGCGTTGCACGAGGTCACCGGGCCCGGCTTCGGCTACCCGCAGCTCGGCCTGCACCCGACGTGGACCTCGGCGTTCCTCGCGATGTTCGACGCGGTGAAGGCGGATGCTCAGCGCCACGGAGTGGAACTGCCTGACATCCCGCTTCATCCGGCCGTGTTCGACGAGGTCAAACGGCCTGCGCTGGTCCACTTCGACCTGTGGGACGGCAACATCCTCACCGACACCGGGCTGACCGGGCTCGTGGACGGCGAGCGGGCGTTCTGGGGCGATCCGGTGGCCGAGTTCGTGTCGCTCGCCCTGTTCCGGACGATCGAGCCGGACACGGACTTCCTGACGAGCTACGGCTTCGAGTTCACTGACTCGGCTCGCGTCCGGCTCGCCGCCTACCAGGCGTACCTCTACTCGATCATGCTGGTGGAACGGGTGCCGCGCGGCAGCAGCGACCCGGCGATGGAGTCCCTTGTCACCGACGCGCTCGAGCGTGCACTCGACGTTCTCGCCTGATCGCCGCTCGTGATCTGGAAAGCTGGACGTGTGCGCGTGGCATTGCTGGGCCCGACGACGGTCGAGGCCGATGACGGCACACCGGTCGACATCGGTGGTGCCCGCGTCCGCATGCTCCTGGCCCGTCTCGCGCTCGACCCCGGCCGTCCCGTCGCGACCACCACGCTCATCGACGACCTGTGGGGCGAACAACCACCCGCCGACGCGTCGAACGCCCTGCAGTCGCTCGTGTCGCGGCTGCGCAAGGTCTGTCCGGACGTGACGCTGGAGCCCGGCGGCTACCGGCTCGCGATCGCGCGGGACGACGTCGACATCTTCCGGTTCGAACGGCTGCGCGCCGCCGGACGGTTCGACGAGGCGCTCGGGTTGTGGCGCGGTGAGGCGCTGGCTGACGTGCGGGAAGCTCCGTTCGCCTCACCTGCGGCCGTGCGGCTGGACGAAGCCCGGTTGGCCGCTGAGGAAGAGCGCTTCCAGACCGGCGAGCCGGACGTCTCCGCGCTGACCTCCATGCACGAGAAACACCCGCTGCGAGAACGCCTGGCCGGGTTGCTGATGCGGGCGTTGTGCGCGCAGGGCAGGCAGTCCGACGCCTTGCGGGTCTACGAGAACGTTCGCGGCAGGCTCGCGGACGAACTGGGCGTCGACCCGTCGCAGGAACTCCAGGACGTGCACCTCGCGGCTCTGCGCGGCGAGCTCAAGCCGCGCACCGCCGTCGACCGGCTGCCGGTGCGGCTCACCAGTTTCGTCGGCCGCGACGAGGAGCTCGCACAGATCCACGGCAGGCTCGACAGCGCGCGGCTGGTGACGCTGGTCGGGCCGGGCGGTGCGGGCAAGACGCGGCTCGCCACCGAGACCGCGGCACGGCATCCGTTGCACGCCAAGGGACGCGTGTGGTTCGCGGCGCTGGCAGGTGTGCGGGCGCCGGAGGACCTGGCCGGTGCGGTGCTCGGCGCGTTCGACATGACGTTCGGCGGCGATCCGCTGCGGCGCCGGTCCGAGGGCATGGAACGGATCGCCGAGGTGCTGGGCGCGGGCGAGTCGTTGCTGGTGCTGGACAACTGCGAACACCTGATCACCGCTGCCGCCGAGTTCGCCGGCGACCTGCTGCGGAGGGTGCCGAACCTGCGCGTCCTCGCGACCAGCCGGGAGCCGCTCGCGATCGACGGCGAGTCGTTGTGCCCGATCGGCCCGCTCTCGGTGCCCAACGGGCAGACCGACATCGCCGGGTTCGGCGCCGTGAGGCTGTTCCTGGACCGCGCAAGTGCGGTGAAGCCCGGCTTCCAGCTCGACGAGTCCACTGTGGACGACGTGAAGCAGATCTGCCGCAGGCTCGACGGCATGCCGCTCGCACTGGAACTGGCGGCGGCGCGCCTGCGGTCGATGACCGTCCGGCAGATCACCCAGCGGCTCGACGACCGGTTCCGGTTGCTGACTTCGGGCAGCCGCACCGCACTCCCCCGCCAGCGCACTCTCCGCGCGGTCGTGGAGTGGAGCTGGGACCTGCTGACCGACGAGGAGCTCCAGCTCGCCCGCAGGCTCTCGGTGTTCCCAGCCGGAGCGGATCTCGCCGCGATCGAACACGTCTGCCACGACGACGCGCTGTACGTGCTGACGTCGCTGGTCGAGAAGTCCATTGTGGACGTGTTCGAACTCGAAGGTGAGCCGCGGTACCGGATGCTGGAGACGATCCGGGTCTACGCGGACGAGCAGCTCGAGGCGTCCGGGGAGAAGCGCGAGATCCTCGACCGGTTCCGCCGGTACTACCGGGACCTGACGGAGACGTGGGAACCGCTGACCCGAACCGCCCGCCAGCTCGAGGCGATCTCGATGTTCGAGGCGGAGCAGGACAACATCGTGGCCGCGTTGCGCGGTGCGGTGGACGACCGCGAGGTCGGGCTGGCGGCGGACCTGCTCAGCGGAGTCTTCTGGTATTGGCTGGTCAAGGGCGACAACGAACGTGCGGAGCTGTCGGTCCGCGAGGTGCTCGCGCTCGGCGACGACCTGCCTCCCGACCTGTCCGCCACGTTCCGCGCGATGCACCTCATCATGATCGCGATCCCCGGTCTGCCGGACCCGGTGGAGGCCGTGACGGTCATCGAGGACTGCGTCAACACCGGCGCCACGCAGAAGTACCCGTCACTCGCGATCGGGCTGCCGATGCTCGCGTTCCTCAGCCAGAACCCCGGCCTGGCGCGGCGCGAGGTCGCACGCGCGGCGGCGAGCGAGGACCCGTGGGCGCGGGCTGCCGCGGACTGGGCGCTGAGCTTCATCCTGGTCGACGAGGGCGATCTCGACGCCGCCGAGGCCGCCCGTGACCGCGCGTACGACCAGTTCGTGGCGGTGGGCGACCGCTGGGGTTCGGCGATGACGCTCGGCATGAAGGCCGCGTTCATCTCGCACAGCGGCGACAACGAGGCAGCGATCGCGTTGTACCACAAGGGACTCGCCGTGGCGCTGGAGCTGCGGTCGCAGGACGACGCGGTGCAGCAGCGGTGGCGGCTCGCGGTGGAGTACGCCCGGCTCGGCGACCACGAGTCAGCCGCACGCGAGGTCGCCGAGGCCGAGAAGTACGTGCGGGACATCGGCAACGACCAGATGTCCATCATGATCGGTTACGCGCGGGCGGAGGTCGTGCTGCGGTCCGGCCGGATCGCGGAGGCACGGGCGCTGAGCACCAGCTTCAAGGAGCGGGCCACGAACTCGGTCGTCCTGCGCGGGTTCGTCACCGAGTGGGGCGCGATGCTCGACGGGCGCATCGCGATCGCGGAGGGCAGGCCGGCCGATGCCGAGCCGAGCATCGCGGTCGCGGTCCGCACCACCTCGGATCGCGCCGACATGCCGGACGTGGCGGCCGTGACCGAGCTGCTCGCGCTCGTCCGGCACGCGCAGGGCCGTGACGACAAGGCTTTCCGGCTGCTGGGGCTCGCCCAGGCGCTCCGCGGACGGCTCGACCTGGGCGATCCCGACGTGCGGCGGCTCGCGGAGATCCTCGGCACGCCTGAGCGCCTCGGCATCACGAAAGCCGAGGCGCTGCAGGAGATCCGTACCGAAGCGGGAGTTCTCTAGACCCGCCTGCGGTAGGCCCAGGTGGCCAGCGGGAAGAACACCGCGACCGCCCCGGCCATCCAGATCAGCGAGCCGGTGAGCGGCCCCGCGATCGCACCGCCGTTGAGCAACCCGCGCAGCGCGTCGGCGAGCAACGACACCGGGCTGATGTCCGCCCACGCCTTCAGCCAGCCCGGCATCGTCGAGGTGCCGACGAACACGTTGCTGCCGAACGTCAACGGCATGATCAGCACGAACATCATGCCCTGCACCGCGCCCGGCGTCTTGAGCAGCATGCCCACGAACACCGACGCCCAGCAGAAGCACAGCCCGAACAGCAGCGCGAGCCCGATCGCGATCAGCAGCTCCACCGGCCCGGTCTGCACCCGGAAGCCCATGACCGTGGCGACGACCAGCAGCACCAGGACGCACACGACGTACCGCACGATGTCCGCCAGCACCGCGCCGATGAGTGGTGCGGACCGGGCGATCGGCATGGCGCGGAACCTGTCGAACACGCCCTTGGAGACGTCCGTGTTCAGCTGCACGCCCGCCGTCATGCTGGCCTGCAGGATGTTCATCACCAGCACGCCCGGCACGAGCATCTGCAGGTACGCGTCGGTGTTGCCGGCCAGAGCGCCACCGAACAGGTATGTGAACATCACCAGGAAGATGATCGGCGCGAGCGTCACGTCCGCGAGCTGCTCCGGGTTCTTGCGGATCTTCAGGATGCCGCGCCACGCGAGAGCGAGCCCGTGCCGCACACCCCTGTCCAACGAGATGGTCGTCATACCAGGCTCCCTTCGCGCTTTCCGGTCAGCGCCAGGAAGACCTCGTCGAGCGACGGCAACCGCAGCGCCAGCTCGTCCGCGGTGATCCCGGCCTCGTCGAGCTTGCGGACCAGAGTGGACAGGAGCACCGGGTCGTTGACCGGTGCCGTCAGCAGCCCGGTGTCGTCGTCGCGGTGCGGCCTCGTCCCGGTGAGATCACCGAGAATCCGTTGCACCACATCGAGATCCCGCGCCCACGTCGGCCGCACCTGCAACGTCTGCCCGCCGACACGCCGCTTCAGCTCGTCCGACCGTCCCTCGGCCACCACGCGGCCGTGGTCGAACACCGTGATCGTGTCCGCGAGCTGGTCGGCCTCCTCCAGGTACTGCGTGGTGAGCAGCACCGTCACCCCGTTCGCGACGAGCTTGCGGACCACGGCCCACACCTCGTTGCGCGCGTGCGGGTCCAGCCCGGTGGTCGGCTCGTCCAGATAGAGCACGGACGGATTCCCGACCAGGCTCGCCGCGAGGTCGAGCCGCCTGCGCATACCCCCTGAGTACGTCTTGGCGGCCCGCCCCGCGGCGTCGGACAGCTCGAACTGCTCCAGCAGCTCGGCCGCCTTGGCCCGCGCCGCCCTGCGCGAGAAGTCGAGCAGCCGCGCCAGCAGCACGAGGTTCTCCGTCCCCGACAGGTCCTCGTCCACCGACGCGTACTGCCCGGTCAACCCGATCAGCGACCGCACGGCCCTCGGGTTCTTCACCACGTCATGTCCCCCGACCGTGGCGTGCCCCGCGTCCGGGCGCAGCAACGTCGCCAGCACCCGCACCGCCGTGGTCTTGCCCGCGCCGTTCGGCCCGAGCACTCCCACGACCTTCCCCTCCGGCACCTCGAGGTCCACCCCGTCCAGGGCTTTGGTCTCCCCGTAGTGCTTGACCAGGCCTTCAGCCCTGATCGCCAGCGACATCGCTCTCGTTCCTCCCTCTGTCAGGGTGGAACTGTGCGCCTGGCCGCTGACACGCCACGCACAGCCCGCTGTCAGCGGCTGACAGCGGGCTCTCGCAGCAACGCGGCCAGCACCACGCCGACCGCGACCAGCGGCGCGATCCAGAGGAACGCGGTTCCGATGCTGTGCGCGATGTCGTCGGTCAGCAACGCACCGAACGCGGTCACCCCGAACGCGGCGCCGATGGAGCGGAAGAACGTGACGGCGGCACTGGCGGCACCGATGTCCCCGGCGGGTACGGCGTTCTGCGCCGCGGTCAGCGCCACCATCGGCACCATGCCGATGCCGATCCCCATGACGAGGAACGCCCCGACGAGCACCAGCTGCGAGGTGTCCGCGTCCAGGGTGGCCAGCAGAAGGAGCCCGGCGACCGTGATCGCCATCCCGGCCACCAGCACGAGCCGGACCCGCCGCGGGTTCGCGATCCACCGCCCCGCCAGCGACTGGCTGAGCACCAGGCCGATGACCAGCGGCAACATGTGCACCCCGGAGGCCGTCGCGGACACGCCACCGACGACCTGCAGATACGTCGGCAGGTAGACCAGGGCGCTGAACATCGCGACGTTCGCGACGAACCCCACGAGCGAGGCGATCACGACCGGCCGTGAGGTCAGCATCGACAACGGCAGGATCGGTGCCGCGGCCCGGCGCTCGACCGGAACCACCAGTGCTGCCAAGGCGATCGTGACGACCGCCAGCGCCAGCACGCGCGGCGAGGTCCAGCCCCAGTCGCTGCCGAACGACGCGATCAGCACCAGCCCGGTGGCGGCGCCCGCGGTCAGCAGCGCTCCGAGGTAGTCGATGCGCGCCGTCGAACGCCGTGGCGTGACCGGCAACGACCGCGCGGCGATCACCAGGGCGACCAGCCCGACCGGGACGTTGATCAGGAACGCCCAGCGCCAGGAGAGCTGGTCGGTGAACAGGCCGCCGAGCAGCGGCCCGAAGATGCTCGCCACCCCGTACACCGTGCCGAACATGCCTTGGTAGCGCCCGCGTTCGCTCGGTTCGGCGATGTCGCCCACCAGCGCGAAGGTCAGCACGATCATGCCGCCGCCTGCCACGCCCTGCAGTGCCCGGGCGGCGATGAGCTGGGGAAGGTCCTGCGCCAGCCCGCACAACGCGGACGCGAGCAGGAACGTGGCGGTGGCGACGAGGTACAGGCGCTTGCGCCCCAGCATGTCGCCGAGCTTGCCCCACAGCGGCGTGACCGCGGTCGAGGCCAGCAGGTAGCCGGCGGTGACCCAGGCGATGTTCTGGAAACCACCGAGATCTCCGGCGATGCGGGGTAACGCGGTGGCGACGATCGTGGAGTCCAAGGAGGCCAGCAAGACCGCGAGAACCAGTGCTGTCATCGGCGCCCTGGTGGAGGTCCGGACGGGCGCGTCCAGCGTCGCGGTCATGCCTTCACCGTCACAGTCTTGTACTCCGTGTAGGTGCCGAGGCCGACGGCTCCGTACTCACGGCCCAGACCGCTGGCCTTGAAGCCGCCGAACGGGCCGTCGAAGCCGATCGGAGCGCCGTTGACGGTGACCGTGCCGGAGCGGATGCGGCGCGCCACGGCCATGGCGCGGTCCTCGTCGGCGGACCACACACCACCGGACAGGCCGAACTCCGAGTCGTTGGCGAGGCTAACCGCGTCGTCCTCGTCGTCATAAGCGATCACGACCAGCACCGGGCCGAAGATCTCCTCCTGGGCGATCCGCATCGAGTTGTCGACGTCGGCGAACAACGTCGGGGTCACGTAGAAGCCGTTCTCCAGCCCCAGCGGGACGTGCGGGCCACCCGTGACCAGCCGGGCGCCCTCCTCGATCCCGGTGCGGATGTAGTCGAGAACGCGCTGTTGCTGGTCGCGGCGCACCATCGGGCCGATGAACGTCTTGTCGTCGTCGGGTGCACCGACCGGCAGCGACTCGACGAGGCCGGCGAGTGCGCGGACCACTTCCTCGTAGCGGCTGCGGGGCGCGAGGATCCGGGTCTGGGCGATGCACGACTCGCCGTTGTTGAGCAGGGAACCGAGCTTCAGGCCCGCGACGACGGCGTCGAGGTCGGCGTCGGGCAGCACGACGGCGGCGGACTTCCCGCCCAGCTCCAGGCTGACCCGTTTGAGCTGCTCACCGGCGAGCGCGGCGATGCGGCGGCCCGCCCTGGTCGAGCCGGTGAAGGCGACCTTGTCGACGTCCGCGTGCCGGACGAGGTACTCGCTCGTCCCGCGGTCGGCCGGGAGCACGCTGATCACGCCCTCGGGCAGGCCGGTCTTCTCCAGCAGCCTGGCGAGGAAGTTCATGCTCAGCGAGTTCTCCGGCGACACCTTCAGCACGACGGTGTTGCCCGCCAGCAGCGCCGGGATGATCTTCGCGAGGGCGGCCGAGAACGGCGAGTTCCACGGGATGACCGCGGCGACGACACCGATGGGCTCCCTGCGCACGACCGAACGGAACGGCGAGGCCGGGTCGGACGGCTCCAGGGTCTGCTCCCAGCCGAACTCCTCCGCGGCCTTGAGGTAGGCGGCGGCCTGCCGCCCCAGTCCTGGCCGGCCCGCCTTCGTGAACCAGAGCGCCGACCCGTTCTCCGCCGAGATGAGGGCGGCGATCTCGTCCGCGTGCTGCTCGCGGAGCTCGGTCAGCCGCCGGACGACGGCGATCCGCTCGGCGGGCGGGGTCTCCGGCCACGGTCCTTCGTCGAACGCCCTGCGAGCGGCGGCGACGGCGCGGTCGACGTCGGCGGGCAGTGCCTGCGCCGCGCGGCCGAGCACGGACTGGTCGTGCGGGGACACGACGTCCAGCAGCTGGTCGCTGCTCGGCGCGGTCCACGAGCCGCCGATGAAGAGCTGGTCGTACGTGATCATCACAAGTCTCCTGCTTCGTTGAACTGTCACATCAACGTAGCACTTATGAAGTCACCCGCCATCTCAACGAGGCGGTAATTGTTCCAAGCGTCACACCAGCTGCTATGTTCGTGGGGTGAGAGCAGACGCCGCCCGAAACCTCGAACTCGTGCTGATCACCGGTGCCCGGATGCTCGCCGCGGACCCCGCCGCCAGCATCGCGGCGATCGCGGCGGAGGCGGGCGTGGACCGCAGGACCGTCTACCGGCGCTTCGCCAGCCGGGAGGAGCTGCTCACCGCCGTCTACCAGGCGCGACTCGACGCCATCGAGGAGGCCATCGGCGCCGCGCGGCTGCGGGAGGCACCCGTTTCGATCGCGCTGCACCGGTATGTCGAGGGCATCATCGGGGTCAACCGGAAGTGGCCGGTCGAGCTCAGCCGGATGACGGCCGACACCGACGCGTGGGCCCGCCGCAACCGGGCCGTCGACGAGGTCGAGGTGTTCGTCCAGCGGTGCGTCGACGAGGGGTTCCTGCGGTCCGGACAGCCGGCGGGGTGGATGGGCGCTGTGCTCGGGCACCTGCTGCACCTCGGTGGGCAGCAGCTGCTCGAGCACAGTCCGGCCCAGGCCGCGGACGTGCTGGTCGACACGTTCCTGAACGGGTGTGGTGTCTAACGGCAGAGTTCGAGCTGGTGCCGCAGCTCTTCGACGTCCGCGCCGGGCAGCGCCAGTGCCGCGTCGAAGTCGCGCATCGCCAGTTCTGCCTGCGCACAGGCGAGGTAGGCCATTCCCCGGTTGAGCAGGACGTCCGGGTCCGCGCCGACCACGTCCAACGCCAGCGTCAGGTCGTCGACGGCGGTCGCGGCGCGGCCGAGCCGGAAGTGCGCGACGGCACGGTTGACCAGTGCGGCCGGATAGCGCGGGTCGCCCGCGAGTGCGGCGTCGAGGTGGGGCAACGCCTGTTCGGGCTGGTCCTGTTCGAGCTCGATCGTGCCGAGCATGGCGAGCAGCCGCGGCTCGTCGGGTGAGAGTTGGAGCCCTGCCACGACGTCCGCGTGTGCCGCGGCCACGTCACCGTTGGAGAGCAACAGTTCCGCTCGGGTGAGGCGGGTGTCGACGTCGCCGGGTTCCATCTCCAGTACGTAACCGAAATCGGCGAACGCGCCTTCGACGTCGTCGACCGCGAGCCGTGCGGTGCCCCGGTTGTAGTACAGCTCCGGGAACGGCGGGCCGATCTGCACGGCACGGTCGTAGTCCTCGAGCGCGGCCTCCAGGTCGCCGCGCTTGCGGGAGATCTTGGCCCGTTCGCTCAGGTAGTCCGTGTAGAGCGGGTCGAGGTCGATCAGCTCGGTGAACTCGGCGTAGGCCTCGTCGGCGCGGCCCAGCGCGGCGTGCAGGCGGGCGCGGTTGTAGAACAGCTGCGAGCGGTGCAGCACCCACTCCTGGTCGTCGAGCTCCTCGTCGAGCCGCGCGATGCCGCCCTCGACGAGTTCGAGTGCTCGCCGCAGGTTGCCCCGGTGCATCTCGACCAGCGCCAGCCCGTTGGCCTGGAACACCTCGTAGGTGCGGCGTTCGGCCGGGTCGGGCAGCAGCGACGCGAGCGTGTAGGCGTTGTTCTGCCAGCCGATCGCGGCTTCGTGGTCGCGCGGGACGAAGAACCTGGTGTGCAGCATCGCGATGCCGTAGCTGGCCGTCATGTGCACCTTGGCGTCCGCGAACTTGGCACGCAGGTCCATGTACAGATCC
>JAVXWK010000541.1:0-3096 GCA_032230575.1 Pseudonocardiales bacterium
CTCGCGCTCATGAACGTCGAGGCCGGCCTCGACACCCCGCGGTTGAAGTACATATTCGATACCAAAGTCGAGCCCGCGCTCACCCCACAGGACCGACTCATCGACTACCTCGCCGCGGAGGGCCGGATCCGTCCCGTCAGCCTGCGCAGCCTGCACTTCCTCGTCGCGCACGGAGCGGCGGCGCCGTTCACGTTGTGGCCGCTGGCCCGCCTCTTCAACCCCATGGACCCGAGCGACCCTGCCGAGGTCACCAAGCACGCCGACCTGATCGCCGACATCATCACCGAAGGGCTGCGGACCCAGCACGACTGACGTTGTCGGGCGCCACCGGTCACGCGGATCATCCCCGCCGCCGCTGACGCCGGCTCGCGCGGTCGATGCCGTCCACGCACACGAGAGGTCGGCGGTTCGAGCCCGTCCGCGCCCATGGGAGGAAGGCCTGCAGGCCTCCCTCTCGACCGCTAGGAGCAGGGGCCGTACGCGTGCTTGGTGCGGAAGGTCCTGCCCTTCTTCGTGCGCACCGTGACCGTCAGGCGGATGGCCGTGCGGGGCGCCTTGCGGAGGGTGACCACCCGCGTGAGCTTGCGGCCGCGCAGCTTCGTCACGGTCTTGCCGTTGATCGCGAGGACGGCAGACCCGAGCCTGTCGCCTCGCGGCGCCCTGCGGAGGCGCACCCTCACGGCATTGCGTCGCTTGCAGGTGATCGAGTGGACGCGGGTGGACGCTCCGTCCTGCGGCCACTTCAGCTCGCCCGGGGGAGCGGACGCGGGGAAGGCGTCCGGGCGGCAGGGCTGGTTGAGGACCGTGTCGCACTCCGGGAGGCCCCGCTGGAAGCCGGCCCTCGGCATGGTGCTGAGGACGAGCTCGGAGGGGTGCTCGGCATCGTGGAGGATGCTGTTGACGCCGGCGTTCGCGACCGGCTGGAAGTTCCACCCGCCGGTCTGGCTCGGGGTGTCGATGATCAAGCGGATGCGCGATCCAGCGCGGAAGATGTGCTCGAACGGGAACACCGCGACCCGCACGTGCGTGGGCCGGCCCAGCTCGAGCGGCTCGACGTCTGACTCGAGGTGGGTCTGCACGGGCATGGTGGCCGTGCTCGCCCGCTCGTCGAGCTTGCGCTGGGAGGCGGTGAGCCACCCGCGGTTCACGTAGACCTCCTGGCCGTCGGGCCGAACCTCCGTGAGCGTGGCCTGTAGGCCGGTGTCCGTGCCCGTGGACTTCAGCCAGAGATTCACGCTGGCGGGGCCGAGCAGCTCGACATCGTGGCCGAGCTTGGGCGTCGTGTAGGCCTGGGCGCCGGAGGGAGTGCCGGCGACCTTCCACAGCTGCCCCGACTGACCGAAGGCGATCCCGTTCTCGGTGCCCGCCGACACGGTCGGGGAGACGTAGTCGTCGGCCGGCTGCTCGCCCGCCGGGGCCGCGGCCGTCAGCACCGCGTCCTTGCCGAGGTAGAGCTTGCTTGCGTCGGTCCGGGGCGGCCAGCTTCCGCCGGAGGTGACCCACCCGGGCCTGGCGTCCGTCGCATCCGTCGCGTCGTGCCAGATCTGCGTGTGCGGGGTCGTCTCGTAGCCGTTGTTCTCCCCCTTGACGAACCGGTCGAAGAAGCGCACGAGCTCCCTGGTCATGGCCGTCGAGTAGGCGCACTGGCCGTGGAAGCCGTTGCTGCCCACCATCCACGTGCGTTCGGGGTCGAGTTTGGGGAACATCGTCCAGGCGGCACGGCTGCCCACCTCGTCGTCCTGCCACGTCGTACAGCCGAGCGCCGGCACGTCGATCTTGCCGGCCGCCTCACCCACCGTCTTCGAGGTCCAGTAGGCGTCGACGTAGGGGTGCTGCTGCCCGGCTACGACGATGTTCGTGGCCGGGTTGGCCACCGCTTGCCCGGCCGCGCTCTGGCCGCACTGCGGATCGCCCGCCTGGAATCCCTCGAGCGCGGCGCTGGTCGAGGCCGCGGGCTGGTTGTAGATCCCCCAGAAAACGCCGAACTCGCCGTTGACCAGGCCGCCGGGGTAGGCGACGTCGCGGTAGGGGTCGTCCACGATCTGCCAGGGGGCGATCGCGTCGAGGCCCTTCGGATGGAGCGCGGCGACGCCGGGCTGCGTGATGCCCGGGAACGAGTCTCCGAACATCCCGACGTGACCGCTGGACCAGGCCTGGCGCTCGACGAACTCGACGGCCGTCGCGCCGTCCGTGGCCTCCACGGCGGCGCGGAAGTCGAACTGCCCCTCCGAGCAGCCCGTGCCGCGCACCTGGACGCCCACGATCGCGTAGCCGGCGTCGAGGAGCCCCTGGGCGTTCTTGCCTGAGCCCTCGTTGCAGATGATGGGATCGGTTCCCTCGCAGTAGCCGTCGTACTTCATCGCCACCGGGAACCGGCCGGTCTCGGCCGGCCGCACCGCCGCGTAGCGCAGCTTCACGCCGTCCGACATGGTGATGTAGCCGGTCTGCTTCACCGGGGCGGCCTGCGCGCCCACGCACAACGGCATCCCCAGCAGCACCGCCGGCAACATCGCGCGTAGGAACCGGCGGCGAGCGATCGTCACGCTTTTCCTTGGCGAATGAATAGGCCCACACAATACTGAACGCTTGCGTTCGCAAAAACCCTCGCCAACTGCAGCGCGACATCGCGTCAGCGGTCGCCGGGGACGCTCACCTGCGTCGCGCCGCTGACCGGTCCCTGCGCATGCTGCTGCTGGAGCGCGATCGCCGTCTCCTCGTCGTCGAGCAGCTGCAGCGGCCCGTCGCACCGAAGGCAGCCGCCGCTCATCTCGACCAGCTGCCGCGCGGCTGGGCTCAGCCACACGGACTTGCAGACGGAGCATTGGACGCCCTTCATGTTTCCTCTCTTTGCCGAAGGTTCACGCCCGCGTTCACGGCGGGCAGGAGCCAGCCGATCACGTTGCCGTCGCCGTCGAAGTAGACGACGGCCTCGTCCCCGATGCTGAAGTGCCCCTCGAGCTGGGCTGCCCCGACCGTCTCGATCGTGCGACCGTCGGAGAGTTCGATCAGCGCCCTCCCCGTTCCGGTCCAGTACCCGATCAGCTTGCCGGGCACCTGCGTCTTCTCGGTCACCGACGGGCGTTCAGGCGTTTCCTC
>JAVXWK010000543.1:0-6335 GCA_032230575.1 Pseudonocardiales bacterium
CGCTCGTCTACGTCGCGGCCTTCGCGCCGGAGAAGGGCGAGAGCGCGCTCGAACTGTCGAACAAGTTCCCCGGCAGCTCCCTCGGCGACACGCTGTCGACCATCGACATCGGTGACGGCAGCAAGGACCTGGTCATCCAGCAGGACAAGTACTGGCAGCAGTTCGCGGCCGACGTCTCCCGCAAGGACGCGACGCTGGCGGCGGCGACGCAGCGGCCGGTCAACGACACCGCGCTGACCGAGAAGGCCGGCGAGCCCGCGTGGCACCAGATCCCGTCGTACTTCGTGGTGGCGGGCAAGGACAAGAACATCCCGGTCGCGGCCCAGAAGTGGATGGCCGAGCGCGCCCACGCCAAGGCCGTCGTCGAGGTCCGCAACGCCTCGCACTCGGTCGCCGTGTCTCAGCCGGAAACTGTGGCCGACCTGATTGTCCGCGCGGCGCGTTAGTAGAAGCAGAAAGCCGGGGCGCAGCAGGGGCGCCCCGGCTTTCGCCATGTCCGTTACACGCTAGGGCTTCGTGACCTTGCAGCCCGGGAGCGACAGGTTCAGCTTCGTGCCGGGCTCGAAGCAGGAGACGAAGTCGAACGTCTGCTGGCCGTAGTTGATGCCCTTGCGGACGGTGACCTTGCCCGCGGAGTCGACCTCGCACGGGTTGTTCATCGTGCAGCGACCGCCGCTCTCGTTGCCGGTGTTGTTGACCCCGACGACCTTGCCGCTCGCGTTGTCGATGATCGGCGAGCCCGAGGTGCCTCCGATGGTGTTGCACGACGACGTGTAGCGCAGCGAGTCGCGCCAGGTCCAGTCGGCTTCCTTGAGCTGGGGCACGAAGCCGTCGATCTGGCAGGAGTAGATCTTCTTCCAGTAGCCCGAGACGACCCGGATCTCCGTCTTGGCGACAGGATGCGAGGCCGACAGCTCCAGCGCGGGGATGCGGTACTGCTGCTGGATCTGCCCGTAGGTCGTGTCGAGCTGGTAGAGCGCGGCGTCCGTGCCGGTCATCGTCGCGTAGACGAGCTTGGTGCTGCTCAGTGTCGCGACGACACTGGTGGCGGAGCCGTTGAGCAGGTCGAAGGTGCGCCTCCGCACCGTCTTGTCGACGTACGCCTGGCCGGCTTTCATGAGTTCGACGCAGTGCCCGTTGGTGAGCACGAGTGCCTTGTCCGCGGGTGCCGAACTGGGCAGGCGGACCAGCGAGCCGGAGCAGCCGCTGAGTTTCACGGTGCCGGTGAAGTCGACGGCGGCCTGGGCGGGCGCCGTGGTCACACCGAGTGCGGCGATCGCCGCGAGCAGGGAAACGACGAGTCGTCGTGCCATGTGCAGGGTCCTTTCAGGGATGGCATTCAGCGCCAAGCCTGTACGGATCGTATCCACCTCGCTACCGACGGAAGTCGGCTGACGTGCCGCGAGTAACTCGATCGAGTGGTGCCCGAGTGCGGCGCTAACAGGTAAAGCGGACCAATCGACGTGGTGGTCACACATCGCAACCGCCAGGAGCCGTGATGACCTATTCGACCCAGCCCGTCTACGCCCCGCCTCCGGTCGCACCGCAGAAGCCCACACGGTTCGGTGCGCTCGCGTGGGCGGCGGTGATCCTCGGGATCGTCGGTGTCGTCTGCTCGTGGGTCATCTTCCTCAACAACCTCACCGCCATCGGCGCGTTCATCGGGATCGTGCTCGGCGTGATCGCGTTGTTCGGCACGCGCAAGGTCCTCGCCGCGATCGGTGTCGTCCTTTGTGTCGCCGCGATCGTCTTCACGGTGGTGGCGCAGCAGGCCACGGCGAAGGAGCTCGACAACATCCTCAACGGCACCACGAACCAGGGCCAGGCCGGCGTCGCGGGTGAGACACCGCGACAGGAAGCGGTGGTCAAGCCCCCGACCTGGGGCGAGCGGTACACGTGGGAGAACGGCCTCTCGGTCGAGGTCGCCGCACCACAGGCGTGCACGCCCGGCCAGTACGCGGCGCCGGCGAACATCGCCCGTGCGGTGAAGTTCAAGGTCACCATCACCAACGGCACGAGTGCCGCGTTCGAGACCGCGCTGCTGGCGATCGGCAACGACGCGCAGTTCAACGGGCAGAAGGCGGAGCGGATCTTCGACAGCAGCGGGTGCGACAGCACGTTCGACACGGCGACCGTGCTGCCCGGCAAGACCTACACCTACGACGTCGCGTACTCCGTCGGCAAGCAGCCCGGTGAGATGCAGCTCGTGTTCGAGCCGAGCTTCAACTCCGACAAGGCCGCGTTCGTCGGTCAGGCGTAAACCGTTCGCGAGCGGGCGCTCGGACGGGTTACAAAATGGGGCATGTTGCGCAAGTACCCGCGAACGCCCCATCTGGAGGGCTCGCGCCTGCAACCGGGCGACGAGGACCTCGACCAGGTGCCGTTCCGCGCGATCGCGGGACGGCACCTGGTCGTCGAGGAGAAGCTCGACGGTGCCAACGCCGGCATCAGCTTTGACAGCTCCGGCACGCTGAAGTTGCAGTCACGCGGCCATTTCCTGACCGGCGGACCGCGCGAGCGCCAGTTCGCGCCGTTGAAGGCGTGGGCCGCGACGCACCAGAGCGTGCTCTGGGAGCGGCTCGGCACGCGCTTCGTCCTCTACGGGGAATGGCTCTACGCCAAGCACACCGTGTTCTACGACGCGCTGCCGCACCACTTCTGCGAGTTCGACCTGCTCGACCGCGAGACCGGTGACTTCCTGTCCACGCCGGAACGCCGCCGCGTGCTCGCCGGAACGCCGGTGGTGTCCGTGCCGGTGCTGCACGAGGGCCCGCTGCGGACGGTGAAGGAACTGACCGCGCTGATCGGCCCGTCCACCTGCCGCACGGCTCGGTGGCGCGAGGCGTTGGTCGAGGCGGCGCTGGCGGCGGGTCAGGCCGCGGAAGTCGTTGTCGCGGAAACGGATTCCGACGACCACATGGAAGGCCTCTACATCAAGGTGGAGGAGAACGGCCGCACGGTCGAGCGCTACAAGTGGGTGCGCCCGACGTTCGTCACCGCCGTGCTGGACTCGGGCAGCCACTGGCAGGACCGCCCGATCCTGCCGAACCGGGTGGTGTCCGGTGTTTGAGGAGCTCTGCCCTGTAGGTCCACAGTGGACTCTCGACTGGCGCACCGTCCGCGCGGCGTTCCCGTGGGTGCGCGCCATGGAAGGCGTGCCGCAGGACCCGATCCACCACGCGGAAGGCGACGTCGCCACCCACACCCGGATGGCGTGCGAGGCTCTCGTCTCGTTGCCGGAGTGGCGCGCACGTCCAGAGCCCGACCGCGTGCGCCTGTTCGCGACGGTGCTGCTCCACGACGTGGCGAAGCCGTTCCGCACCCAGATCGACGACGGCCGCATCACCGCCCACGGCCACTCGCGCGCCGGAGACCTGCTGGCGCGCAAGCTGTTGTGGGAGATGGGCCGCCCGATCGCGTGGCGCGAACACGTCGCGGCTTTGGTGCGTCACCACCAGGTGCCGTTCTGGGCGCTGGAACGTCCCGACCTCGACCAGATCGCGTTCCGGGTGAGCCTGGTCGCTCGCAACGACGACCTCGCGACGCTCGCCCGTGCCGACATTCTCGGCCGGATCTGCGGTGACGCCGAGTCGGTGCTCGAGAACATCGCCCTGTTCGAGGAGTACTGCCGCGAACGCTCGTGCCTGGACCGTCCGCGTCTCTTCGCGTCCGACCACGCCCGGTTCCAGTACTTCCGCACACCGGGTCGCGACCCGGACTACGCCGCCTACGACGACACGCGCGTCGAGGTGACCGTGCTGTCCGGTCTGCCGGGCGTCGGCAAGGACCATTGGATCGCCGCGCATCGTCCGGGCTGGCCGGTCGTCAGCCTCGACTCCGTGCGCTCACGACTCGGCATCGCGCCCGACGGCGACCAACGTGCCGTGGCGGCCGCGGCCTTCGAGGAAGCGCGAGTGCTGCTGAGGGCGGGGGAGCGGTTCGTCTGGAACGCGACCAACATCTCCCGCCAGCTGCGCGACCGCTGCATCGGCCTCGCCGCCGACTACCACGCCCGGATCACGCTCGTCGGCCTCGAAGCTCCCCAGTCCGTGATCCACTCCCGCAACCGCGCCCGCCCGGAACCGGTGCCGGCCGCGGTGATCGACCGGCTGGTCGACAAGTGGGAAGCGGTCGACCTCACCGAAGCGCACGCAGTCGAACGGGTGGACACAGCACAAACCTAGACACGTACTCAGCCTCGCCCGCGATGCCTCATACAAGGGACCCTGCGACCCACGGCTTGATCTTTGGGGAGGCACTCGCCATGACCGACGTTCCGCTGACCAGATCCGTCCGCCTCATCTTCGAGTTCACCTCGGACGGCGTCCGGCTGCTGGAGCAGCATCCAGTCAACGTGACCGTCGGACTCTTCCGCGGCGGCGAGCCCGGCGACTACGTCGAGGTCCGCAACCGTGACGGCCGCCCGGTCAGCCGCGTCCCGGTGTGGGCGGGCCTCGGCAGCAACGTCGAGACCTTCCCCCAAGATCCACATATCAGTCCGGAGACCCCGCGCGTCCTCACCGTCGTGGTCCCCGCTCCTCCCGACGCCGACCATGTCGCCGTCGTCCGCGACACCCGCTCGGCCGGCACCAGCGCCAGACCCGCCAACTTCGAGGTTCTGGGCACCTTTCGCCTTTCACGCTGATTATGTCAACCCAGCAAGCCGCCGACCTGCGCCTTAGCAATGACTCTTTGGACGACGTCGTCCAAAGACTCATTGCTAAGGCGGCAGGAGGCGGTGATATATCGGGTGGCGAGGGCTGCGCAGCCGATATATCAGTCGGCGTGGTCAGGGGCGGTCAGCGGCGGTGCTCGCCGTGGTGGCCGACGGCTCGGACCAGCCAGAGGGTGCCCGCGCCGGCGACGACGAGGACGATGATCCCGGTGATGAAGCCGATGCTCGTGGGGGAGTCATCGGGCTGTGGGGGCGCGCTGGCGTTGGGCTTGTTGCCGGTGATCGCCGGGACGTCGGTCATCTGAAGGGAGTTCGCCTTCACCAGGCCGGTGCCCTCCAGCAGGAGCATGTGCTTGAGGAGGAGCGTCAGACCAGTTTGTGCGGCGATGCGAGCGGGGACGCTCTTGGTCGTCGCACGGGCCTGGGCGACCTGGATGATCAGTGAGCCGTCGGAGGCGCGGGACAGGTTCGCGTACATGCGGTCGAGCTCGTCGCCGGAGCTCGACGAGATGGCGTTGGCCCACGACTTCTGCTCGGTGGTCGGTTCGGCCGGAAGATCGACGCCGATCTGGGAGGCGGCCTGCGCGACCGCCGAGACGAGCTGGGTGTGTTCGGCGGCGAGCTGGCTCGCGACCTTGCGGACCTTCGCGTCCCGGGCCCGGTCGGAGCTCTCGCGGCTCGCCGGTTTCTGCCACAGCGAATGCTGGGTGAGCAGCACTAGCAATTCCCGGACCGACGGTTCGATGTTTTGACCGATAACGCGAACCGCGTTCACCTGTGCTTTGACCGTCACCAACTCGAGCGCGGACGGGTCGACCAGTCCGGTGTTCTCGAGCACCGTCATCGTGCGGATGAGCATTTGAACGGTTTGGTGGGCGAGCGTGCGAATTGTGGTGTTCTGCGTTGTGGCTCGCGTTTGCACGGCCATTACGAGAAGACCGCCCTGAGTCTGGCGCACGATCGTCGCGTAGGCGCGGTCGTGGTTGTCGCCGGTGCGTTCTGCCATCTCGTTGATGAGTGACTGGTGTTCACTGCTCACGTCGTTCGGCAGCACCACGCCGAGTTCGGTGGCGGCTTTGAGCAGATCGACGTCGAGTCGTGAATGCCCTTCGAAGATGTCCCTTCCGGCGTTGCTGATACCCGCATTCGTGGTCCGTGCAGGAGCCTCTTTGCTGATTGGTATGAGCCAAGAGTCCGCTTGGCGAAGAGATACCATGAAAGAGCGTTCCGAGGGTTGCACGTCGGTCGACTGGGCATTTGCCGGAACTGCTCCGATGAGCGCTCCGAAAAATACTGCAGACGAGACGGCAAACAGCGCTGCGTGCTGCCCCAGCGTGCCCAACCGGTGACGCATAGTGCCCGTTCCTCCCCGCGATCGAGCTGCCTTCAAAGGTGATACGCGCAGGTGGAGCCGTAGTTCACGGGACATGCGAAGTTGCCTATGTGACGTGGATCACAGTAGAACTTGCGAACCATTGGGACCGGATTTACGTACCCGAGAGGATTTCGTGTTCACGATGTAGGATGCGATGGATTCCATACTCGGCCACCAAGTCGCTAGGCCTGCCGCCACAAGCGAAGCCGTCTCCTATATCTGGGGAGGTCTCAAGCTACATGGTCGAACAGGGCAGGGACGCACAAGCACAAAAGGACCAGGAAT